>CANQIM010000001.1 GCA_947624075.1 uncultured Bacilli bacterium
ATTTTTTTACATATTTTTGAATATTTTTGCTAAAAAATCCTTTTCCCACATATAATTCTCCCCTATTTTTAATAAATGTTTTTTATTACGATAAAAATCACTTCCGTTTTTTATTATTTTAGTATCTTTAAAATTGTAATTATCTAAATATCTTTCTAGTAAGAATTTTTGGTAACAATAATTAAAATTTTTATATTCTTTAGTTATTTTATAAAGTAAGAAAAGAACAACTAAAAATAAATTTATATTTAAATTCCTAAAATTTAAAAAGAAAAAAAGACCAACAAATAAATAACTAATAGCTATAGAAAGATAATAACTAATTTTAAAAGAAAAAACACCTGATAAAAATAAATTTACTAACTTTCCTCCATCTAATGGGTATATTGGTAATAAATTGAAAATTAAAATACTGTAATGGTAAACTATAATCATATTTTCATATTGTGGAAGTAATCTTTTTAATAGAAGATAAGCAAATATTTGAAATATAGGACCAAATATTAAAATTAAAAACTCTTTTAATAAAGAGATATTTTGATCCATATTAAATTTTGATATTCCTCCTAAAGGATATAAATATATTTTTACAACGTCTACTTTTAATAATTTAGCAGATAAAAAATGCCCTACTTCATGAATAATTATTAAAAAGCTAATTATAAAAAAAGGCACAAAAGATGCAGTTAAAATGGCAGCAATTGCAAAGAGGTAAACTAAAACATTTACCTCAAAATATTTAAATATATTTCTCATAATCAAGAATTTGTCCATCTTTTTGGAAAACTAAATAAAGTTTATTTTCATTTACTTCACCTAAAAGCTTTCCTTTTTCAATATAGTCATATAATTTTATATTAGAAACATTCACATTACCATAGGAGACATCTATTCCATTTATTTGTTCTACTATTACGGTATTTCCATAAGATTCTTTTGGACCTATGAAGACTACTATACCACTTTCTAAAATTGGTACCATATATTTATCAGAAACAGTTAAAGCCACACCATCTTTGTATGATTCTTTTTTTGTATAAGCCAATTTTTCATCAAAAACAGGTTGTTCTTCCTTAACAATTTTTTCAAGAGCTAAAATATTTCCAAAATATTTTTGATAAATTTCTTTTGCTTTAGTAAATTTAATATTTTTTTCATAAATATTTTCTATAAGAGTAGATTTTAGATTAGGATTTTTCTTAATTACTATTAAACCTATTAAAAAAATAATTATTGAGAATAAAAATCTGGTTATAAAAATTTGAACACTTTTTTTTAGTACTAGTTTTTTCTTTATTGTTTTTCTTTGCATAATAAAAATCTCCTTTAATAAAGTTTATTCATTAAAGAAGATTTTATTCCTAATTAATTTGAATTCTTTTATATTTTTTAGGTATAAATTTAACTATTACATACCAAAAACTAGCATAAATTACATTAAGCAATAATGAATGACTTATTTTATAAAGTAATCTAGTTAAAGTCATTGGGACCAAGTTAAATATAATGATAATTAGAGCAGTTAAAGATTCATAGATAGAAATAATTAAAACAGTTATCAAAATTATTTTTATAAAACTGTAATCAATATATTTATAAATAAATTTAATTACTAGGCCACAAACAAAGAATAAAATGGCATTAAAAAATAAAAGATTGGTATAAAACAAATCATATAAAAGTCCTAAAATGATGATTGTTGCGAAGAATTTTTCCTCTTTTTTACGATATAAAGGATAAATTACTACGATAGATGTTAATGTAAGTAGTGGTGTAAAAAATGATAAATCATTTGGTATAAAGGCAAGAAAATTAGAAAGAATTCCATCTAGTAAAAAAGAAATTAGCAAAATAATTAAAGAAAGCATTATTTTTTCTCCTTTAAAATAGTGACATAATGAATATTATTGAAATCTTGCCTAGTTTTTATATAAAGTGTTTTACTCAAATTATACTTATCATTTTCTTGACTTTCTACAGTACCAATAAATATGCCTGCTGGAAATAATTCGCCTAGCCCACTTGTTAGTACAATATCATCTTTTTTTACGGTAGTCATTTTGTCAATACCTGTTACTTTCAATAAGTGCTTTTCTTTATCGTAACCGTTTAAAATGGCATAATTATCGACATCATTTACTTTAACTGAGACACTTACTTTAAAATTAATATCATCTGATGTTAATAATTTTAATTCACTAGAGTTATTTGAGACTTTAGAAATTTTACCAATCAAACCATTTTTAGTAATTACAGCCATATTTTCTTTAATACCATCTTTTTTACCTTTATCAAGAGTAATAGTATTAAACCAATAGCTTTTATTACGTGACAACACAGTAGCATTTTCAATATCATATTCGGTCAAAGTTCTATTTAACTCTAAGGTTTCCTTTAATTCTGCAATCTCTTTTTCTAAAGATGAATTAACATTTTTTTGAATAATATAACTTTCATTTTGGTTAACTTCCTTTGTTTTATTAATAGCTGTAAACGGATACATTATTACCTTATTAAATCCCATAGCTATATCTTTGAAAAAAGATTCTACAGGTGTATAGGTTCTTTTTAAAACGACGGAAATAGATAAAAGCAAAATTATTGTGATAGAAGTTAAAATAATTAATAGCTTTGAATTTAATTTTTTCTTTCTTTTATACATATTATCACCATTCAATACTTATTATATTATACTTTTTTTACATAAACAATTAGAGATTTAAAATTTCTTTATGTTCATAGAAACTGTAAAAACTACTCTCTCCTACTATAATATGATCTACTACTGGTATACCTTGAATTTGCCCTGTTCTCATAAGATTTTCTGTTAGTAAGATATCAGCTTTTGAAGGAGTAACATCATTAGATGGATGATTATGAAGACACACTATACTTGAAGCACTAAGTAGATATGCCTCTTTAAAAATTTCACGAGGATGGATAGTACTTTGATTAATTGTTCCCATGAAGAGTAACTTTTTAGAAATAAGATTTTGCTTTACATCAAAATATAGACAAAAGAATAGTTCCTGCTTCTTATTATAAAATAAATCTTTAGTTGCTAAAAAAATCTCTTGGGCATTTTTCAAATTTAAAAAATGTTCTTTTTTAGTAGAATAAATTCTTCTTCCTAATTCGATAGAAGCAATTAGCTCTTGCGCTTTTACTTCGCCTATTCCTTTTATTGATTTTAAGTTATTTACAGTTAGATTTTTCATAGCATATAAATCATATTTTTTTAAAATCTCAATTGCTAGGTCAAGGACGCTTTGTTCTTTAGTACCAGTTTTTAAAATGATAGCCAAAAGCTCCTTATTACTTAAATTACTCACCCCAACCTCTTTTAATCTTTCCCTTGGTCTTTCCATTATAGGAATATCTCTTATTTTATAATTGTTCATATGCACCTCAATTATATTATTATCTAAAAAGGAAAGAATTGTATCAATATTTATTTAATATTTCTTCATAATTAGCTAAGACTACTTCTTCAATAGTTAAAATTTCTTCATCAGTAGTACTATTATTAATTAATAAATCAAATTGAGTAACATTATTTGTAAACTCCTCATTACTAATAGTTTTAACTTTTTCATAAAGATTTAAACCCTTTTTTGCATATATTTTTTTTATTTTTTGGGCAATATTCTTATTTTTAGTAATACCTACATAAACATAGTATTTATTATCTTGATAATCAACTACTTTTTGTTCAAGATTTTTAATATTCTTTTCGAGATTTTCTTTTTTTTCATAAACACCTTCTTGAAGAAAGTAAAAACTTTCATTTTTAGATACTATTTCTTTAACCGAACTATAATTAAATTTACGAATATTGTTTCCTATTATTAAACCAAGTACTATAAAAATAGCACTAACTACAAATGTCTTTTTCATCTTATCACCACAAAAATAGTAGCAAAATTCTACAGAAAAAATTGTCGATTAGATGATATTAGACAAAAATTTTTAAGAAAAAAAGAACAATTATTTGTCCTTTTCATAATTATCTAGAAAACTTGTATAGTCACCATTACTTTTAAAACCAAGTACACAATCTAAATTAATATTATCTAGTGCTTTAAAGATGTTATCGTCTACCTTAGGATTTACTTTTCTTAATTCTTTGATGAGCTTTTTCATCTCTTCTCTTTTAGAAGTATTTTCGTCATTTAAACTACAATTTTCAGTAAAGCGACAGGCACAATTTAAAAAAGTTAAATCATTGTATTTTTTCCAATCTAAAATATCTTGTTCTTTGACTAAATATAAAGGTCTAATTAATTCTAAACCTGGAAAATTTTCACTATGAAGTTTAGGCATCATTGTTTTTATTTCTGATGAGTAAAGCATTGATAAAAGAGTGGTTTCAATTACATCATCAAAGTGATGACCTAAAGCTATTTTGTTACAGCCTAACTCTTTAGCCTTATTATAAAGACAACCTCTACGCATTCTAGCACATAAGTAACAAGGGCTTCTATCAATATTAGAAACAATGCCAAAAATATCACTATCAAATATAATAATTGGAATATTTAAAAGCTTCGCATTTTCTTCTATTTGTTTTCTGTTTTGCTCATTGTAGCCAGGATCCATCACAACATAATGGGCTGAAAAAGAAATATCACTATGACGCTCTAACTCTTGAATACATTTGGCAAGTAGAAAAGAATCTTTACCACCACTGATACAAACCATGATGTGATCATTTTCATTTATCAATTGATACTCTTTTATAGCTTTTACAAAGCGAGCCCAAATGACTTTACGAAATTTTTTTATTATGCTTCTTTCTATTTCTTGATACTTTTCCATTATCTTTTTAACCTCAATGAATTAAAAACTACAGTCAAACTACTAAAAGTCATTGCTATACCAGCAATAGATGGATTCATAGCTAAATGAAATGGTTTAAAGAAACCTATGGCGATAGGAATCATACAAATATTATAGAAAAAAGCCCAAAAAAGATTTTGTTTTATTACTTTAAGAGTCTTTTTACTTATATTAAAAAGAGTATTTATACTTTGCAAATTATTATTCATAAGAATTACATCAGCAGAATCGCCTGCTATATCAGTAGCACTATTAAAACTGACCCCAACATTAGAAGTTGCTAAAGAAGGAGCATCATTTATACCATCACCAATCATCATTACTTGCTTATTTTCTTTTAACAACTGCTTTATGTAATTAGTTTTTTCCTGTGGTAAGACGTTGGCTATTACTTTCTTTATACCCAATTTTTTGGCAATTATTTGAGCTGTTTTGACATTATCACCTGTTAACATAATAAGATCTTTATTATTTTTCTTAAGAGAAGAAAGTGTTTCTGGTGCTTCTTTTCTAATAACATCGGATATACCTACTAGACCTAAAATTTTTCTATCTTCTATTAAGTAAATTAATGTATTAGCTCCATTGGTTAACTCATCTTTTTTTATAGATAAAAATTTGTCTTCTTTTATTTTTAATTTAGCTAACAATTTTTCACTACCAACATAGACTTCTTTGTCTTCTATTGTTCCTTTTAAGCCTATTCCAGTAATATTTTCAAAATCTTTAACTTTAGATAAAGAAAGATTGTTATTATCAACATAAAATTTAAACGCTGAAGCTATAGGATGAGTACAGCAAGCTTCTAAAGAAGCAATTTTTAATAAAAATTCTTCATCAGTTAGGTTTGATTTATTAATTACATTTTCTATTTGTAAATTACCATAAGTTAAAGAACCTGTCTTATCAAAAACAACAGTATCTATTTTAGCAATATTTTCTAAAGATGCACTGTCTTTAATTAAAATTCCTTTTTTGGCAGAAGTTCCTAAGCTTACAACTACTGCTAGGGGGGTTGCTAAACCTAGGGAACAAGGACAAGCAACTACTAAGACACTAACAAAAGATGATAAGCTTTCATTCAAGGAAAATCCAAATAATAAATAGCCACAAAAAGTTAGAATTGCTAAGAAAATGATTGTAGGAACAAAATAACTACTAATTTTATCAGCTAATCTTTGGACAGGTGCTTTAGTATTTGTTGCTTCAACTACTAATTTTACTATTTCAGAAATCGTTGATTCCTTACCTATTTTTACAGCTTCATATTCGATGTAACCATCTATATTAATACTACCAGCAACAACTTTAGAGCCTTTTTCTTTCTTACTAGGAAGAGATTCACCTAAAATAAATGACTCATCAATATGAGCTTGACCTTTTGTAATAATTCCATCAACAGCGATACGCATACCTGGTTTACATACTAAGATATCTTTTTTTACTACTTCGTCAATAGTTACTTCTTTTAAACCATCTTTTGTTTTTAAAAGAGCTTTTGTAGGAGTAATTTGAACTAATTCTTGTAATGCTTCTTTGGTTTTTTCTTTACTATTACTATCAATGATACGCCCTAATTTAATAAAATAAATAATTACTACACAGGACTCAAAATAAAGATTATGAACTAATGATGTTTGTCCTTTTACGATTAAAAGTAGATTAATAAAGCTATATATAAAACTAGTAAATACTCCTAAAGTAACTAATGTATCCATATTAGGTGTCCTATGAATAATGTTTTTAATACCACTTTTAAAAATAGAAAAGCCATATATCAAAAAGGGAATAGTTAAACAGCATAGACTTAGTGCGTAATTTAGAGGATGTTTATCATTACTAAGGATAGGAATTTCTGGTAAATTAAGCATATGAGCCATTGAAATATAAAGAGTTAGTATAGCTAAAATACCTAAAAATACTAGTTGAAAAATATTTGTTTTCTTTTTATCTTGTATTTTAGTAGGATTAAAAACTCCCCCACTTTCAAAACCAGCTTCGTCAATAAATCTTTCTAAGTCAGCCACAGTAAGAAAATCAGCATATTCAATAGAAGCTTGAGCTAAAACTAAATTGACATTAGCAGAAATAATTCCTTTTTGTTTATTTAAGTACTTTTCTAAACCAACTTGACAAGCACTACAAGTCATTCCTTTTACATTTAAAATTATTTTTGCCATAAAGCACTCCAATTATTTAATTTTTTGGAATAAATCAAATAATTCTTCTACAGCTTCTTCGTTATTTTCCTTAATTTCAGTAGCTAAGCAATTGGTTAAATGGTCTTTTAAAATTCTTTTACCTAAACTTTTTAAAGAATTATCAACTGCTGATATTTGAACTAAGATTTCATCGCAATATCTATCTTCGTTTACCATGCCTTTAATTCCTCTTACTTGCCCTTCAATTGTGTTTAAGCGAGTTTTTAAATAATCTTTTTCCTCACTTGATCTTTCTGTTATTTTTCTGTTTTCTTTCATTTTTCATCACCAAAAAAATTATACCACCCTGGAGGGGTGGTAGTCAATATTTGATTAAACTAATTTGTATTGGACTAAGCAGCAACTTAAATTATTTCATCATCTTCTCTGACTGAAAAGATTGGCTGATCATTTTCTTGACTTTCATCTATGTTTTTAGATAAATCATTATTATCAGTTTGGAAGTCTTCATTTTCTGATCCTACTTCAGGTTGAATAGTAAATATCGGCCTAGTTGTATCAAAGTCCAACTCATTTTCATTTACTAACTGTGAATATGGTTTTTGTTCTAATTCAGTATTAGATTCAGAATCTCTTTTAATGTCATCATTTTCTATTTCATTTTGAATATCTTGTTCAACTTCTACCTTAGGAGTTTCTTTTTCTTTAGTTGAAAATATATCTTTTAGTTCATCTAGAGATTTAAAATCAAACTCTTTATCTTCTACAGGTTCTGTTTTACTTTGAACAGGTTCTACTTCTTCATTAGATTCTACATTGATAGAATTATCTTTTGAACTTTCAATACTTGGTTCTGTGACTTTAGTATTAGGTTCAACTTCTATTTCTTTTGAAAATTGCGATGCAAATGGTGTTTCTACATTAGTCATTGGTGCTTCTGAAGGTTCAAGGTCTGACTCCACTGGCTTATCTTTTATATCTTTATCTTTAGGAGTTGACTCATTTTTGATAGTATATATTGGTTGAATATTTGATGTATCTAATTTATTATCATAAGCAGCTAAATCTTGTGTGTTTTCAACTTCATTTATTACCTTTTCACTTTCAATTGCTTTTGCTTCTTCACTTGTTACTTCAGGTATATTATTTACTGAATTAGCATTTTCAACATTTATATTAGGTGTTGATTCAACTGTTTCTAGAGAAGCTTCTTGATTTTCTAGTTTAACATTTTCTTTAGATTTTTCAGCTAAAGAAACTTCATCAGTTGTAACTATATTCTCATTGAGACTCTTTAATCTTTGATCACGCTTTCTTTCGAGAATTTTTCTTTTCTTTGATTCTTCTTTAGCGCCTTTTAATACGTTTATAAGAACGATAATGGCAATTATAGAAATAATAATAACAAGAACAATGATAATTTTAAATTTTTCTTTAGATGGATTGTTTATAAGTTCTTGACATTTTTCATAGTCATATTTAATTTCATATTTTCCTTTTAGAGAATTATTTTCAAGATATTTAGCAATAGCAGAATCTTTTTCAACATGGAAAATTGTACCATTTAATTCATCATCAGTGGAAAAAATATTTTTACCAATCTTTTTAATTGTAGATGGTAGATAAACATCTTTAAGTTTAGTATCTGTAAAGGCTTGACTTTCTATTTGCTCTAATCCTTCGGCAAAAACAATTGTTTTAACTGTTGAAAAAGCAAAAGCATTGTACTCAATTTTTTTGACACTAGATGGAACAATTATTCTTTTTGCCTTAGAGTTGTAATAATCTGAAAATGCTTCTGATGCAATTGTCGTAATATTATCAGGAATTCTTACATCAGATGATTTTTTACTACAAGCATATAAAATATTATTTCTGATTGCGAAGCCTTCGGAATTAAGGAAAGATTTAATTTCTTTGGACGAATAATTAATATAGTCTTCACAATCTTTTATAATATTAGCACTGTTACTGTAATCATAGTCAATATTTATTTCATCTTGAGCATAGTTAGTTCTTAAATAATTTTCAGCATAAGAATTTTTAATTACATGAAAAGTTGGTTTTTCGCTTAGATTGCTACCAAAAGCCTTAGTACCTATTTTTATTAGTGAGCTTGGAAGATAAATATCAGCATAACTAGCATCCATAAACACACCATTACCGATTTCTTTTACTCCCTCAGAGAAAACCACTTCATTAGTATTAAGATATTCAAATGCTTCATCATCTATTTTTTGAACACTGCTAGGAATTACCAAACTACTAAAATAATAAACATTGTCAGAATCGAATTTAGCTACTTCAGTTACTGTAGATGGGAAAATTAATTTTCTGTTAGTACCAATATATTTAGTTAAAATACCGTTATTTACAACAAAACCATTGTCATCAGCAACTGACTTATCAAAATTCTCATTTAATTCATATAATTTATAATTCTTTTGGGCTTCTATTAAATTGGAATAACAAACAACATTTTGACTAGGAACACTTATTGTTCCATTAGCTAAGGTAAAAGGATAAGTCTCATCTTTTGTAGTAAATATTCCTTCATTACCATTTAAGACATATGTATAATTTTTTGTTACATTTTGTGAATCTTTGTAATTATCATTGTAAAGTAAACTAGTCCAACCAATATCAACCTTATTTTTAGCTTTAAAATTTAAAGTTATACGATAATTTTCTAAATTATAGTAATCGACCGCATCTTCAAAGTCCGCATTAGTTTCAAAATCCTCACGAACAATTTTTAAACCATCTTTTATAGTTGGCAACTTAAAATAATTATTGATGGCATTACCCTTTACGATATTACAATACCACTCTTTATCTAGGTTTTCTGGAATATCTTCTTTTGCATAAACTCTCAAATTAAAACTTATTAATAAAAGTAACAACAATAAAATTATTTTCTTCTTTTTATTCATAATCATTCCTCTTTTTATTCATTAACGCATATCAAATATTATTACACATTATAGTATAACAAAAAAAAGTAAATATTTCTAGACATTTACTTATTTTTCTCTTTTTTTATGTAAATTTAGAGTAAGTTTTGGCCTTTTAACTTCTTGCAGCACCATCAACTTGAAGAATTTCGCCTGTTATATAGCTTGCTAAATCGCTTGCTAAAAAAAGGAAAGCGTTTGCTATATCACGAGGTGTGCCTATTCTACCTAAAGGAATGGTTTTTATTAAAGGTTCAATAGTTTCTTTAGGTAGACTTGCAACCATATCAGTTTCTATAATTCCAGGAGCAACAGCATTAACACGTATATTAGATGGTGCAAGTTCACGAGCCAAAGATTTAGTTAGACCATTAACAGCAAATTTACTAGCTGGGTAGCCCACTCCAGCTGGCTGACCATAGATAGAAACCATAGAACTAGTATTTAAAATAACACCTGCATGCTTTTCTTTCATAGAAGGAACAACTGCCTTTGTCATATTAAAGATAGCATTAACATTTAAGTTCATAATTTTTTCAAAATCTAAAGAAGTAGTATCTTCAATCTTCTTATTAGCGGAAATACCAGCATTATTGATAAGAACATCGATGTGTCCATATATAGTTAAAATATTGTCAATAGTATTTTTTACCTCTTCAAAATTGTTCAAATTAGGGTAAAAACCAACTACACTATTCTCCTTTTCATTTAGTACTTCCAAAGCTTTTTTTACTGTCTCTTCTTTAGAACCAAAGATAATAACTTGAGCATTATTTTCTAAAAATGTTTTAGCAATTTCTAGGCCAATACCCCTAGTTCCTCCCGTTATAAGTACTACTTTATCTGTAAAATCCAACATATTTATTTCCTTTCCTCAATTAATAAATCTTCTTTATGATATTTTTTTAACAACTCTTTTATTTCCTTTTTATTTGCGATGTCAAAAAAGAAAAAGCAAGGGGTTTTTGTCAAAAAAGTAATGCTATTTTTTCTAATCACCACAGCCTCAACTAAATCCCAAGAAAAGTGCATTTCTATTTTTTTATATGAATTATTTACTAGACCATTTTTATTGATAGTTGTCGTTCCTCTTGGTTTGTCTGTAGAAAGACATCTTTCAATCATGTAAAAAATGTTTAAAAAAAGAAAAACAAGGTCAGCAAATAGAACTAAAGAAAAAAGAAATATTCTTTTAAAGACTAATAAGTATAAGCTAACTAAAAGTATATATAAAAAGATAAGAACAACATTTTGCAAATAAGTTGTAACTTTTGGATTTTTTTTCTTTAATACTAGACTTTTAGCAGTTGCTACTCCTTGAGCTTCATTAAAGCACTTAAAGAAGTTTGTAAAAGCATTATCTTCTATTTTCATATTTCACCTCTTAAATTTTCTTTGAAAAAAAATCTAATTTTTACATTAGATTTTAAAAATTTCTATCTCTTAAGAATGGAGGCAACTCAAAGTCCCCACTAGTAGAGGAATCATCCTCGTCTTCATCATCTTGTAATACTTCAGGTGCTTGTTTGAAGTCTGGTGTTACTCTTCGATTAGAATTATTGGCTGGTTGTGATGAAACAAAAGCTGGTTCAGCATTCTTTTTAGCTTTATCAAAACCTGTAGCAATAACAGTAACAATAACTTCATCAGATAAATTCTCATTGATAACTGATCCAAAGATAGTATTAATATCAGTATTAGCAGCAGCTCTAACAACTTCAGCAGCTTGTTCAGCCTCGAATAATGTTAAATTTACTCCTCCTGTAATATTAATAATAGCATCAGTTGCTCCTTCAATAGATGCATCAAGTAATGGACTAGATACAGCTTGACGAGCAGCTTCGATAGCACGATCTTCGCCCATACCTATACCAATACCGATAATAGCACGACCAGATTTTTCCATTACTGCACGTACATCAGCAAAGTCCAAGTTAACAAGTCCAACAACAGCAATTAAATCAGAGATTGATTGAACACCACGACGTAAAACATTATCAACTTCTTTAAATGCTTCAAGCATTGGCGTTGTTTTATCTATAATTTCTCTTAATCTATCATTTGGAATGACAATAAGAGTATCAACATGTTTTTTTAACTCTTCAATTCCTGCGATAGCATTGTCCATACGCTTTTTACCTTCGAAGGAAAATGGTTTTGTAACGATTGCAACAGTAAGAGCACCTAATCCTTGAGCAATTTCAGCAACGATTGGAGCGGCACCAGTACCTGTTCCACCACCCATTCCAGAAGTTATGAATACCATATCAGCTCCTGTTAGAGCTTCTTCAATTTCCTTTTTAGATTCTAAAGCAGCTTCCTTACCAATTTCTGGTTTAGCACCAGCTCCTAATCCATCAGTTAAGTTAGCACCTATTTGTATTTTAATATCTGCTTTAGACGTATTCAATACTTGTAAATCTGTGTTAGCTGCTATAAATTCAACACCTTTTACTCCAGATTCTACCATTCTATTGATGGCATTCCCGCCACCACCACCTAGGCCGATAACTTTAATTTTTGCTAATTGATCCATTTCTAGTCCGCCTATCATACCTTATCCTCCTTAATTATCAAAAAAATGTTGAGCTAGTTTACTCATTATATTCTCATTTATTTCTGTAGGGGCTGATTCTTGATGTTCTATCAAGTCTTTAATCTCATCCTCTTCAACCATATTGTAAACTTTTCCTCGTAAAGAAAGTTTATCAACAAAGTATTTAATTACACCTAGACTGCTACTGTACTCATTATGTCTAACTCCAACAGTTGCAATATTACATACTTTGGCAACAAAACCAAACACATCATCTACAATGCTTTGAAAACTAGCAATCTCGCTTAAGCCACCTGTTATTATTATATAACGTATTTCTCTATTTGTTAAGTTTTTTATTTCATTTTTAGCAAGTTTTAATATTTCTCTTAATCTAGCTTCAACTACCTTTGAAACTTCAACTTGAGTTAATTCTTTCTTTTCATTTTCGGTTGTAGTAACCTCAACTATATCAGTATTATCAGCATTTTTACTGACAGCGATAGCAAAATTTTCTTTTAATTTTTTTGATTCTTTTAAATCAATCTTAAATATATAGGAAATATCTTTATCAACATTTTTACTACCTATAGGGATATTAGAATTTTTTATTTGAATACCCTTATTATAAATAGCAATATTAGTCTTAGTCTCACCTATATCAATAATGGCTCCAACTAATTCATCTAATTTCTTATTCTTAACTGTGTAATAATTACCTGTAGAAGTATAGGCAATATCAACAGCTTCCAAACCACTTAATTTTAAAACTTCTAAAATTCGATATAACGGTTCTTTTTCAGTGGTACTAAAAACAACCTTAGTTTCCATTTTACTGCCATGCATTTTTTTAGGATCTTTAATTGCCTCTTTACCATCAACAGTAAAATTTATTGGAATAGAAGTTACTAATTCTTCATCTTTAAATTCTTTTTCTTTTAAAGCATCCATTATCGCATTACTTATATCATTACCAGTAATTTCATTGTAATCAGATATATCACAACTTCCATGGGCTATATCAATATTACAATTAGTTGGAGGTATAGCAACAATAACTTTCTTTATCTTAAAACCAAGCATTTCTTCGATTGTTTTCATAGCATCTTTAACACTAGCTGTAGCCATTTTAGTATCAATAATGGCTCCTTCTTTAATACCTTTGGTCTTAGTACTTGTAGCTGCTAATACATTGAATTTGTTATTCTTTTTCTCACAAACAACTACTTTTATACTATTGCTACCTAAATCTATACCAGTATAAATACTATCCATATCAGCAACTCCTATCTTCAAAATCAATTATACTAGGAAATTAAATATTTGTAAAATAATTTTTATTTATATTGTTATTTGTTAGTATAGTTTTGATTAAATTCTTCTTATATTTACTAATTTAAATAATAGATATCATAAATGCGAATAGTTTTTACATGTTTACCTTTATTGATAACATAATTTAGAGCTTTTTTGTCCATTTGAGAAGATTTATCAAGCTCTCCTTTAGCTATTATTACTAAACAATTCTTCTTTTTTCTTAATGTTTCTAAGATTTTTTTACTTCCATTAATTCCCCAGTTACCTTTGTTAATTACATCTAATTTATCTATTTTTAAATCATTATTTATTTTAAAGAAGAAGGCATTAGGAGTAAAAATAATTATTTCTTGTGAAGCATTTTCATTAATAAAATTATTTATTTCCTCTATAAATTCTAAACTTTGTTCATCAATTAGACGATAATTAAAATCTTTTAATTTATTTGGAAAGATAAATTTACCTCCATTAATATTAGTTTGGAATGTGAATAAACCCATCAAAAAGATTATTAATAATACCACTATTTTATAGTTAAAAAATATTCTTTTGTTTTTTAATATTAAAATAATTATAAAAGCTCTAAATGCTTCAAAAAAGTGACCAAAATCGAAAATAGGTATTAGGATAGAATAAAAAGCTAAAACATATGAATAAGTAAGAACTTTTCTTTTATCTTTTTCTTTTATTATAAAAATAATAGTTATAATTATTAATATTAAAGATATTAGAAAATAAAAATCTAATCCATTATTGTTACCTGTAAAATCAAATAAACCTAAAAAGCATAAATCTATAAAGTAAAAAAAAGTTTTACTAATGATAAGATATATTAGAAAAATAATGAGTGGTATGCTTAAGCCAAGAAAGCGTTTGGACAGTTTCCCTTTATTTTTATGAAAAAAGCAGATGCTTGGTAAAATTAAAAATAAGCCAATGTTTTGTTTGGTTAGAATACATATTCCTATTAGAAAACCAATTAAGTAATCATTATCTATTTTTTTGAAGATATTTTTTTCTTTATTTTCTATATATAATATTATTATTAGTAAAATAAACATGAATGTATTGTAGTTAGGATATGAAAAATTGTGTGGAAAAAAGAAAAAAAGGATAATGAGATAGGCTTTTTCTTTAAACATTCTAAATAGTAAGAAAGAGCAAAAAGTTAATAATAGTGAAAAGACAATGTCTACTGTTAAAATATTGGATGAAAATATTTTTAAAAAAAGAGACATAAAAAATGGATAAAATGGCGTTATAACCATATTAAAATCTTTATAAGGAAGATAACCTTTACCAATAGAATAAGCAAAACCATAACTCCATATCTCATCAAAATTTACTGGACTTATGAATAGATTATAAAGTAAAAAGAGCAAAAAAAGAGCAAAATACTTTAAAATTTTTTTTAATTTAACTGTTTTAATATTTACACCCCCTACTTAATAAAGTAAAGATTTTAATCATAACTTTCTACACTCCATTATATAAGTAGATTTCATAGTCACCACATTTTTCAACAAATTTGCTATGTTTTTTTAAGTAATCAGATGCTTCAAAAAAATATTGTTCTTCTGGCTTATGTTCGGCGTCTTTTATAAATAAATATTTTTTCTTGGACTTATTTAAGTAATTTAGAACATTATCTAGTTCCTTGGAACCATAGTTTCCTCGTAGGAATACTTGTAAATAGTTTGTTTTTTTATGATAATACATATCTAGTAAAGCACCCCAATGATTATGCGTTATAACAATTGCTTTGTCACCATATTTTTCATATTTAGGCATTACTTTTTTTATTTTTTTGTACTCTTCTTCCTTTATAAAATAATATTTAAAATCATTATTAGTTTTAGAAAGTCTTTTTGAACTTGGAACATCATAATAGAAAAAGAAAAGGTAGAAAAAAGAAAAAATAGCAAAAACAATGATAGCATAATTATAAATGTCTTTTATTTTAATATTATCTAAAAAAGCACTTAAGTAACAAAAAAGGAAAAAATACATATGATGAGCATCTATTATAGGTATGGCAAACATCATTGAAGAAAGAGCATAATAATTGCAAATATTTTTTTTATCTTTAAAGATTTTAACTAGAAGAACAGCGACTAAAATAAACAAGATTATTGTCCAACTAGTTTTATAAATAGAATTATTTTTTTTGAAATTAAATAGTCCTAAGATACATAAATCAAAAAATTCTTTATAGTTATTGTTTATAAATAAGTAAATAATAAATAATACTATTGGAACTAAAGCACCAGCTATTCTTTTTAATATTTTTTTAGGTTCTTTTATATAGAAAAAACTTGGTAAGAAAAAGAAAGCACCTATTGTGAATTTTGTTATTATGGCTAGACCAATTACTGTACCTATGAGATAATCATTTGGTTTCTTTTTTTCAAGATAAATAATGGCAAAAAATAAAAGTAAAAGAAAAGAATTATATGTTGGCTGTATTAAAAGAAAATATGAAAAAATAATTAAAAGTAAAAAGAGATAAGCTTTTCTTTCGTAAAGTTTAAATAGAAAATAGAAAAGAAGCGTAAATAAAAGTGTATGATATAAAATAAAAATGTGATAGCCACTACCAAATAATTTTAAAAATACGGAGCCTAAAAAATGGTAAAAAACTGGAACTATAACATTAAAATCTATATAAGGTACATAACCTTTGGACATAGAATAAGTAAAGGAATAATTCCAAAAACTATCACTAATTTGGTTATTTATAGATGGAAAAAACAATCCAGAAAAGAACAACAGAATGAATATAAAGATTAGATCTTTTTTATACTTAAATTTTTTCATATATTGTATATCCTCCTATTTTTTGTAATTTTTTTCCTATTTTTATTCCAAATTTGGCAATTTCTCTATTAAATTGGATAGATACATTACTTCGTTTAGAAAATGTTTCATTAGTGTCAACGATAATAATTGTACCTTTTTCTAGTTTAGAAAGTTCTTTTTTCATTTTTGATGTTCCGTTGTAGCCATGATTTCCTTTATTTATCAAATCGAAATACGTTATATCTAAATTACAAGTTATTTTATAAAAATAGGCATCACTTGCTAAAAAAATAATTTTTTTGTCTTTATTATTGTTTAAGTACTCTATCATTTTGTTTCTTATGTAATTTTCACCGTTCTTATCATATAAAAGACGATAGTTGAAATTATGATAATGATTAGGATAATGAATTTTACCTTGAAAAGTTGTAAAGAAAAAGAAGATAAAGACGAAGGAACAACTAAATAAAAGGGTATTAGAAATTAAACTTTTCTTATTTACTTTTATCTTATCTATTAAAAGAATTAGAAAAATAAAGAAAAAATATTCAATATGTTGGTAATCAAATAAAGGAACCATGATAGAAGAAAAGGCTAAAACATATAAATACTTAATATCTTTTTTATTTTTTAGATATAATATTAATGCTATAATTATCAAAATAATTCCTGTTATTAAAGCAAAATCAAGTTTTCCTTTATTACTAGAAGTAAAATCAAAAGCACCTAGAAAACATAGATTTAAAAATGCTTTAAAACTTTTAGTGATAATTAAATATAGTAGAAAAATAGTATTTGGAATTAAGACACCTATTAATCTTTTAAATAACTTTTTTAAATCTTTATGATAATAAATTAAACTAGGTATAAATAGAAATACTCCTACTGTTTGCTTAGTTAAAATGCTTAGACCAATTATAAAACCGATTAAGACATCATTTCTTTTTGTTTTTTCATAATAAATAAGTAAAAGCGTTAAAAAGACTAGAAATAAATTGTAAGATGGAAAAACTAAAGCTGGTATTGGGAAAACAAGAAAAATTAAAAAAAGCCATGCTTTATAATTAAACATTTTAAAAAGAAAATAAAATATTAAAGTTACTAATAAAGCATTCTCTAAATAGAAAAAAATTATATTAGTATTAAGCCTTAAAATTAGCGACATTATCATAGGATAAAGTGGTGTTAAAATCATATTAAAATCTAAATAAGGCACTTCTCCCCTACTAATTGCATAGGAAAAACCATAATTCCATAAAACATCTCCATCAAAATAAGTTAAGAAAAAACTCATGGAAAAAAAAGCAAAGAAAAATATAAATATATATTTAAAATTATTTTTTAAAAATTTCATATTTTGGCTCCTTACTATTCAAATATATAATGAATGACATTTCATGAATTTTGATATTTTTAATTACTTTTTTACTTTATTATAAACGCAATAATTTTTTATAGCAAATCAAATTATGCCTTTTAATTCCTTTTAAAAGTTGAATAAATTATTTTTTATAATATATATCGTAATTTTCTACTTTATCTTTTTTATGAGAATTATTTATAGCATATTTGATAATTTCAGTATCCAATTGATTAGCTTGTGGATATGTTTTATATTTATATCTGTCAATGAAAAAGTAAACATCATGCATATTTTCAATTTTTTTCTTCATATCATCTGTTCCTTTATAGCCATAGTTTCCTTTTAATAAAACATCAAAGTAAGTTATTTTTTTATCTGTCACTAAATCATAAAACATTGACGATTCATCTAACATGTAAACATTTTTATATTTTTTATATTTTTTTAATACAGATATTATACTTTTTTTATTTTCAGCTTTTATTCCATATAACGTAAAATGTTTTTGATTTAAAAAAGTAAAATTTTCAAACTTATGAGGTATTAAAATTAGATTGAAAAAACAAATTATACTAAAAAGAAGAAGAGAAATATTTCTTAGATATTTTTCTTTTAAAGGAACTTTGTCTAAGAATAATAAAGTAAAAACACCTATAAACAATCCTACATGGTAAAAATCAAACAAAGGTAGGACAAAAGAGAAACTACCTAAAGCATAATAGTTTAGAATATTTTTGTTATCTTTAATAGTAATATAAAGCAAAAAAATTAGAAGAATTAAAGGCAAAATAAATAAAAAAGAAAATGAAGTAGCATGATTTTTAGTACCAAAATCAATCATACCTAAGAAGCATAAATTAATAAAAGAACTTATACTATTTGTTACAAATAAATATAGTATAAATATTAAAACAGGTAGAAAAGCAAATATAGATCTTTTAAAAATTCTTTGCCTATCTCTCAAGCCAATTAAACTTAATAAAAAAACTGGTATACCTATTGTTTGTTTTGATAGTATCAAAAGTCCTAGTACAAAACCAATTAAAGAATCCTTCTTCTTTTCTTTTTCTAATAAAAATAAAAGAACTATTAAAAAGTAAGCAAAAAAATTATAAGTAGCATTATACTGAGTAAATAAAGGAAATGCTAATATTGGTAAAAGAAGATAGGCACGATTATTAAACGTACGGAAAAACATGTAAAAAAGAATTGTGACTAATAGAGATTGACCTATCATGAACATAAACATATCATCTTTAATAAAAAGAAAAAGACTCATTAAGAAAGAATAAAGCGGAGTACTTATAGTATTAAAATCTAAATAAGGAATTTCGCCTTTCCTAATTGCGTGAGCAAAACCATAGTTCCAAATAACATCAAAACTACAATTTTCATAGAAAAAACAAACATACATAATTAAAAAAGATATAAAGATTAATAAATATTTATAGTTTTTCTTAATAAAGCTCATACTCTTACTTCCTATAATAGATTTGATAAGGTCCTATTTCTTTTTCTAATTTAGAATTCTTTTTAGCAAACAAAGAAAACTCTTTAACGTACTGCTGATACATATTATTATCTTTTTCTAAAGTCTTATCTAAAATAAAATAAACATCTTCTTTTTTGCTAATTTTCTTTAGCATCTTATCAATACCATTATACCCATAGTTGCCATAATTAGACAAGTCAAAATAAGTTATTTCTTTATTGTTCATAATCTTAAAAAAATAGTTTTCAGAACCCCTTAATAAATAGATGACTTCTTGATCTTTTTCTTTTAAATATTCACTTAGATTATCTATATTTTTAGAATAATTTTTAGAAATGAGTGTTAAAGGAAAATTATGATAGTTTTTAAATACTGGCTTTTGTAAATACTTAAATTCAATAAAAGTCCAAATTAGAGCCATACCTATTATAAAAGTAAGGCAATACTTAGAAATATTTTTTATTTTTAGAGAAAAACCATCTAGAAAGATGAAAACTACCGCCAATAAAAATAAAGCAACATGATAATAATCAACTATAGGAAGAGCAACAAAAGAAAAAGCTAAAGTATAATAGTAAAGAATATTTTTCTTATCTTTAAAAATCTTATAAATTATGTATATAATACCTAATAAGAATAAAGACAAATAAAAATAATTTAGAACATTATTCCTTTTCGCAAAACTAAAAAGTCCTAAAAAACACAAATCAAAAAAGGAAGTAAAACTTTTAGTAATTAATAAATAGATTAAAAAAATAAATAACGGCAAGAAAAGACCCGCTAATCTTTTAAAAAATTTTTTGCAATCTTTAAAAAGAAAATAAATGTTAGGTAAAAAAAGCATAAGACCTACAGTTTGCTTAGTTAAAATAAGTAAGCCTAAAATAATACCTATTATGAAATCATTCTTCTTCCTTTTTTCCAAATATATTAAGATGAGAAACAAAAAGAAAAGGAAAAAGTTATAACCTGGAAAAATGGTTGATGCAAAAGGAATAGGAAAAGGAATTAGCATAATAGTTAAAAATAAATAGGCTTTCTCTTGAAGTAGTTTTTGTAAAAGATAAAACATAGAAGTAAGGAATAATGCCTGTTCCAAATAATAAGTGATTATTGATTTATTAATAAATAGAAAAAAAGAATAAATAAAAGGAGCAAACGGAGTTATTACCATGTTAAAATTCTTATAAGGAACTTCTAATTTACTTATAGCATAACTAAAACCATAATTAACATATAAATCTCCCCTATTTAAATTATAGAATAATAATAAACACAAAAAAAAGAAAACAAAAAGTAGTAAATACCCATAATTTTTCTTTATTATATTGAAAAACTTTTGCATTTTCATTACTCCTTTATTTGAAAGTGATTACCATTATCTAGATAAAGAATTCCCTTATGATTTTCAAGTTGACTTAAAACTTTATTATAATAATTTATCATTTTAAATTTAGTTAGTGTTAAATAAACCATGTTTCCATCGTCCATGTAAAGTAAAAATCGATCTTTGTCAATATTATTAGGTTGATATTCAATATCAGAAATTTTTCCTAAAATATCTTTTTCAATATTATTCATACCCTTTATAAACTTATCATATTTATTATCAGGAACATAATTTATAAGTCTTGGAACACGAAAAGAAGAAACCATAACGTCACTTTCTACTTTTTCTTTATTACTTAAAACCATCTTTTGAGAAGTATTATCATAAAAAATAGCTTTATTTTCTGTTACTTCAATCGTTAAAACATGAAAAAAACTTCTATGTACTTTAACATTGTTAATATATGGTGACTTTTCTAGAGACTTTTTTATTTTACCTGTAGTAAAGCTATAAAAACTAGGATAATTTTTTAAATTAGCTTTTTCTATTATATAATCATCATTTAAATAGCTAGTTTTTTTTATAATAATATTTTTTAAAGGAATAGATAAATATAATTTAACGCCAAAAAATAGTCCTGTTAATATTAAAAGAACTAATAAAAGATTAAATACTTTTAATTTTCTTCTTTTGACTATTTTTTTTGCCATCTTCTACTCCCAATTTACAAATTCTTGTTCTATTTTCATATCAACTTTATATTTTTCTAAAACTTCATCGTGCACTAAATCTATTAGTTTTTTTATGTCCGTGCTAGTTGCTTTTTTATAATTTATAATGAAATTAGCATGTTTATTACTAACCATTGCCCCACCTATTTTTTTACCTTTTAGGCCAATATTTTCGATTAGCTGGCCAGCAAACATTCCTTCAGGATTACGAAAAACACTACCAGCTGATGGGTATTCTAAAGGTTGGGATTCCATGCGGCGTTTTCTTCTTTCCTTAATTACATCTTCGATTGCTTGTTTATTTCCTTTTTCTAATTTAATTAAAACTTCTAGGCAAATGTAGTTTGGATGTTTTTGTAAAAAAGAAGTTCGATAGTGAAAATTCATTTCTTTATTTTCTAAAGTTATAATTTTTAGATCAGGTGTTAGTACTTTTACTTCTTTAGCGATGTAACCCATGTCACTTTTGTAAGCACCAGCATTCATAAAAATACTACCACCTACTGTACCTGGGATACCAGAAGCAAATTCCAAGCCCGTTAACCCTTTTCTAGCAGCTAACATACTGAGTTTCATTAAGGAAAAGCCAGCTCCTACACGAATCTTTTGACCATTTAAAAATTTTATATCATTAAATTCCGTTAATTTAATTAAAATGCCATCATAGAACTTATCACTAAATAAAAGATTAGAACCATTACCTAGAATTTTATAAGTAACATTTTCCATTTTTAATAATTTAATAAGTTTTGTTAAAGAAGAAATGTTTTTAGGATAGACAATAGCTCTTGCTTTGCCACCTACTTTATAAGTTGTATATTTACTTAAAGAGACATTTTCTTCAACTTTGCCTATATTTAATGTGGTAATTTTTGTAAGTAAATTATCCATTAACATCACCTAATTATCTTTCGTATTTCATTATATATTCTAGTTGCTGAATCCTTTATTCCTAGTTTCTGACTACTTTCTTTCATTTTACTATAAATTTCTTCATTACAAAAGAGGTTATCTATTTCTTTTAATAATTTTTCTTTGGAAAATTCTTCCTCAGTTACAATAGTACAAGCACCAACTGATTCTAAATCTTTGGCATTTTTGTATTGATGATTATTAGTAACATAAGGGGATGGAACTAAAATAGCAGGTAAACCTATAGCAGTGATTTCCGCAATAGTAGAAGCTCCTGCACGTGATACTAATAAATCAGTATCTTTTAAAAGATTAATCAAATTATCAAGAAAAGGATAAATTTTAACATTTTTAGGAACAGCTAAATTCTTATAGGATTCATAATAATTATTTCCAGTAATGATAAGTACTTGATAATCTTTATCTTGGAAAGAAGGAATTAATTCTTTTAACTTATCAGTCATTGTCAGAGAACCAAGGGAACCCATGACAAAAACGACTAATTTTTTATCTTCTATAAAACCTAACTCTTTTTTTAATAAAGGTTTTTCTGAAATAATTTCTTCACTACGAGGATTACCTGTGTAGACTGTTTTCTTTTTAGAAAAGTACTTGACGCTATTAGGTAGTGAGACACAGATTCGATTAGCAAAAGAAGAAATAAATTTATTAGAAACACCAGGAATGGAGTTTTGTTCATGAATTAAAATGGGATACTTAAGTTTTTTGGCGGCATAAAGAACAGGAGCTGTAATATATCCACCGGCACCAATTACGACATCAGGATGGAAGTCGCTAATAATTTTTTTAGCTTCTTTGATAGCATTATTATACTTTTTTAAAACACTTATATTAGAAAAAATATTTTTTCTATTTAACCCAGCCATTTCGATACCAACAAATTTTATATTCATTTTAGGAATTATATCTTTTTCCATACGATCAGTTGTACCAATATACAAAATCTCACTATTTGGTTCTTGATCTTTTATTTTATTGATAATGGCAATAGCTGGATAAATATGTCCTCCTGTACCGCCCGCAACGACTATAGCTCTCATCAAATCACCTTCGGTTAATTAATTATATCATACTATTAAAGCTTTTTTAAGATTACTCTATGTAACTTTACATTTAATTTTATTCAGTTTACTGTAAATAAATGCTTTAGGAAGAAAATTTCTTTATAGTTAACAATTGTAAAGGCTTACTTATTATGATAAAATACATTAAAAAGAAAGGGGGAATTTCTATAAAAGCAATTGGTATTATTGCTGAATATAATCCTTTTCATAATGGACATTTGTATCATTTAAAAGAAATAAAAAAGAAATATAAGGACTATGTAGTAGTTTTAGTTTTAAGTGGTAGTTTTACCGAGCGTGGTGAAGTTAGTCTTATTAGTAAAGATAAAAAAGTAAAAATAGCTTTAGAAGCAGGAATTGATTTAGTTGTGGAGTTGCCTTTTGCTTTTGCAGTACAGAGTGCTGACTATTTTAGTTATGGAGCAATTACTATTTTAGAATATTTAGGTGTTGAAAAGGTTGTATTTGGAAGTGAATCTAATAAATTAGAAGATTTAGAAGAGATTGCTAGATGTCAAATTGATAATCCTGATTTTGATAAGTTAGTTAAAATCTATAGTAAATTTGGTAATAACTACCCTACTGCTTTAGCTTTAGCTTTAAATGATTTAACTGATAAAAAGATAGATACTCCTAATGATTTGTTAGGGATTAGTTATATAAAGACAATTTTAAAATATAATTACAAAATTAAATATGATTCGATAAAGCGAATAAATAATTATCATAGTTTAAGTCTTGAAAAAATTTCTTCAGCTAGTGCAATTAGAAAAGCTTTAAGGGATGGGGTTGATATAAAAGAACAAGTACCTAGCTTTGTAATGAATTACTTAGATGAGCTGCATTATATAGATGATTATTTTGACTTTTTGAAATATAAAGTTTTAGTAGATGATGATTTATTAAAGTATCAAACTATAGATGAGGGAATGGCAAAGAAATTAAAAGTGGAAATAAAAAAAGCAAGCTCTTATCAAGAATTAGTTAGCAATTTAAAGCAGAAAAGATTAACAGAAAGTAAGATTAAAAGAATGCTTTTACATATACTTTGTGGTTTCACAAAAGAGGAAGCTAAGAGATTGCAGGAAATTAAATATATTAGAATTTTGGGATTTAATGAAACTGGAAGAATATATTTAAATAGTATTAAGAAGGATATTAGAGTTCCTCTTATTAGTAAGTTAAAAAGAGAAAAAGAGGAAATGTTAGAATTAGAATTAAAGTATCAAACTATTTATGATATTTTAAGTAAAAAGAAAATTAATGAGGAAAAAGTTTTTCCAATAAGATGGGAGGATAAAAATGATTAAGCAAAAAAAGACAGGTCAAGTTATAGTTATTTCTTCACCTAGTGGTGGTGGAAAAGGAAGTATTATTCAAGGGCTATTAAAAAATGATAATAAATCAAGAGTTCTTTCAGTATCAACAACTTCACGAGCAATGAGAGAAAATGATATTGAAGGGGTTACTTATAATTTTGTTTCTAAAGAAGAGTTTGAAGAACTAATTAAGAAAGATTATTTTTTAGAATATACAAATTATGTAGGAAATTATTATGGTACACCAAGAAATTTTATTAAGGATAAGTTAGAAGAAGGAATAGATGTTATTTTAGAAATTGAAATTGAAGGAGCATCTAATATTAAAAAGTTAATTCCAGAAGCCATATTTATTTTTATAATGCCACCTTCTTTGAAGACGCTAGTTACAAGATTAAAAAAGAGAAATACCGATAGTAATGATAAGATTATTGAAAGATTTAATACAGCTTATAAGGAAATAAATGAAGTAACAAAATATAACTATGTTGTTGTTAATGATGTATTGGAAGATGCTATTGAAAAGGTGGAAGCTATTATTAAAGCAGAAAAATGCCGAGTTGATCGAATTGAAGAAGTTTATCTTGATACAAAAGAGGAAGAAATTCACGAGTTGTTAATGGATGAAGAATTTGATAATACAAATTTAGCGGAGAAGATTTAGATGAAAGAATATTTAAGTAATTATGTAAATGATTTAGAAAAGAAAAAAGAAGCATCTAAGGAAGAGCTTGAGGAAATTCTAGTTAAGATAAATTTTTTTCAACATGAAAGATTAATTCATTTAATCGTAACTTTTTTTGTAGGAATTGCTGCTTGTTTATTTTTATTAGGCTTTATTTTTTCAGAAAACATCTTTTTATTACCACTTTTTTTACTACTCATATGTTTATTTATTCCTTATATATTCCATTATTATTTTTTGGAAAATAATGTTCAAAAGCTTTACAAAATTTATGATAGATTAAGAAAAAATTGAGATTTTAAAGTCTCAATTTTTTTATAAATAATTAATATTTTTATTTACCCTTACCTACTCTTTGGATTGGTTATTTATTCTTTGATTTGTTCAATTTTTAATAAATTCGTAGGAGTTGCTTCTTTTGAATTGGGAAAAGCTCCTGTAGTAATAATAATATCATTTGTATTTAAAGGAACAAACTCTTTAGCTTTTTTTATACTTTCTGTTAAAATTTCATCTGTTGAATCAAGATAAGGAATTTCCTTAGTATAGACACCCCAATTTAGAGCAAGTCTTCTACCCATTTTTAAATCAGGACATAAGGCAAGAATTAAAGCATTAGGTTTTAAATTAGAAATTGTACGAGCTGTTGCTCCACTTATTGTAGTTGCACAAATTACTTTAGCACCTAGACGATTAGCACTTTCAACAACGCTTTCACAAATAGCCATTGGAACACTTGTAATGGCTTGCTTTTCGGCAATATAATCAAACGATGTATACATTTCTGTTGTCTCACAAATACGAGCCATAGCTTCTACTGTTTCAACAGGATGTTTTCCCACTGTAGTTTCGCCACTTAACATAACAGCATCTGTTCCATCAATTACAGCGTTAGCAATATCACTTGTCTCAGCTCTTTTAGGACGGTTTTCCTCCATCATGGTTTCAAGCATTTCAGTTGCTACCACACAAACCTTGCCTTTAGCTCGACATTTTTTAATAATTTCTTTTTGAATAATGGGAAGACGTTCTGATAATATTTCTGTTCCAAGATCACCTCTTGCTATCATGATACCGTCACATTCTTCTAGAATTTCGTCAAGGTTTTCTATGCCTAACGCACTTTCTATTTTACAAATTATTTGTAAGTCTTCTCGATTATATTTTCTTAAAAGCTCTTTAACTTCTAAAACGTTATCTTTGGAAGAAACAAAAGATATAGCCAAAAATTCGCCACCTGTTTTACAAGCATACTCTATATCTTCTAGGTCAGCTTCGCTTATATATGGAATATTTAATTTTACACCTGGAACACTAAAACTTTTATGACTACCTAAAACGCCACCTGCTATTATTTCACAAGTAATACCATATTCTTCTTTTGATAAGACTTTTAATTTCATTTTACCATTTTCTAATAATATTTCTGTTCCAATAGAAAAGTCTTTCAATATATTGGGATGGTTTACACTTATTTTTTCTTCTGTTCCCAAACAATTATCATTTACTATACGAATCGTTTTACCTTCTACTAGATTAATGCCATTATTTGAGACTTCTCCACCACGAAATTCTGGTCCTTTTGTGTCCCACATGATAGCAATATTTTTATCAGTTTTTTTACGAACACTTCGTATAGCTGCTACTACTGCATTTCTTTGCTCAATTGGAGCATGCGTGAAATTAATACGAGCAACATTCATGCCAGCAAGAATCATTTTTTCCATTACATCAATATCACTACTAGCTGGACCTATACTACAAATAATTTTTGTTTTCTTCATTTTGCTACCTCCTAGATTTTCTAAGTTTATCATAAGTATTTAGCACTTACAAGACTATTTTTGACAGATAGGACAATAATATGTACCTCTTCCACCAACTTTTATCTTTAAAATTTCATTTCCACAAACATTACATTTTTCTTTGGCCCTACCATGAACTAATAATTCATTTTGAAACAAGCCATGAACTCCTTCACTAGAAGTAAAAGTTCTAATAGTAGTTCCACCTAATTTGATAGCTTTTTCTAAAACTTCTTGGCAATTTTTTATAATAAGACGGCATTCTTCCAAAGTAATATCACAGGCTTTTCTAGTAGGACTTATCTTACTCATAAATAAAATTTCATCATCATAAATGTTACCAATTCCTGTAATAATACTTTGATCTAGAAGAACTGTTTTTATAGGCAACTTTTTATTATGAATTTTTTCATATAAATACTCTTTAGTTAGGTTTTTATCATTATATTCTAGTCCTAATTCTGATAAAGGTTTCATTTCATCCAATTTACTGGTTGGAATAAGATACATCTTGCCAAATTTACGAACATCATGAAAGCGAAAACTAATATTATTATCAAGTATTAATTCAACATGTTCATGCTTATTTCTTTCCTCACCTTTTTTTCTAAAGGTAAATTTACCTTCCATACGTAAATGGACTAAAAGTGTATCTTTATCTAAAGTCATAACAATAAATTTACCTCTAGTCTTAATTTCATTTATTTTTTGATTGATAATTTTTTTCTTAAATTCATCTGTTAAAGGATAAGCAATTATATTATCCCAATAAATGTTACAATCCGTTATTTTTTTACCAATTAATTTATCTTTTAAAGTATTGGCAACTGTAATTACTTCTGGTTTTTCAGGCATAAACTTCCTCCTATTTAGCTTCGTACCAATTACTGCCGACTTCAATATCTACTTTTAATGGTACACTTAATTTAAAAGTATTTTCCATAGTATTTTTTACTATTTCTTTTACTTCTTCTAATTCAGTATCTAAAACATTAAAAACTAATTCATCGTGAACTTGAATTAACATTTTACTTTTTAAATGACGTTTTTCAAACTCTTGAAAAATTTCTACCATAGCCTTTTTTAAAATATCAGCAGCAGTTCCTTGAATTGGTGTATTAAGAGCAATTCTTTCTCCACTACTTCTAATCATATAATTTTTATTATTTAACTCTTCAATAATTCTTTTACGGTTCATTAGTGTTTTGACATAACCATACTTATAAGCATTAGCTTTTTCTTCTTCCATATATTCTTTGATACCAGGATATGTTTCTAGATAATTATCCATAAATTTTTTTGCTGTTGCGATATCGATACCTAAGTCTTCTGAAAGGCCAAAACTACTTATTCCATATAAAATACCAAAGTTAACAGCCTTTGCTGTACGACGCATATCTTTTGTTACTTCTTCAATTGGTACTTTAAAAATGTCACTAGCTGTTTTAGCATGAATATCTTTATCATCAATAAAAGCTTGAATTAAATTAGTAGCATTTGAAACATGAGCAAAAATTCGTAATTCTACTTGGGAATAATCACTTGATAAAATTTTAGAATTTTCATCTGGTACAAAGGCCTTTCTAATTAAACGAGCATATTCATTACGAGCAGGAATATTTTGTAAATTTGGCGAAATGCTAGAAAGTCTTCCTGTCCTAGTTAATGTTTGCGTAAAAATAGTATGAATACGACCATCTTCTCTAACTTCTGCTTTTAATCCTACAGCATAATTAGTATATAATTTAGAAATAGTTCTATAATCTAATATTTTATCAACAATAGGATGAACAAATCTAATTTTATCTAGTATTTCCTTGCTGGTAGAGAACTTATTATCTTTAATTTTTTTAGGATAAGGAATTTCTAACTTTTCAAAAAGAACAATACCTAATTGACTTGGTGACATAATGTTAAATTTAGTGCCAGCTAAATCATAAATTTCTATTTCTAATTTATCCATTTGCTCTTTCAATTCATTTTCTACAGAAGTTAAATAATCAGTATTTACTTTTATACCTGTTATTTCCATATCAGCTAAAACAAGTGAAAGAGGCATTTCAATGTTATAAAATAAATCAGTTTCTTCGGCTTCTTCTATTTCTTTTAAAAGCCTTTCTTTTGTTTCGTATATAAATTTGGCTTTGTTATAGCAAACTTCTTGTAATTCACCTTCAATAACTATTTTTGGTTTTTTGTCAGAACCATACATTTCTTCATATAAAGGTATATCATAATCAAGCTGACGGGCAACAAAGGCTATATCATCTTTTATAATATAATCAAGAAGATATGTTGCAATCATAGTATCAAAAGTGACATTAGCAAATTTAACTCCATAATTGTTCAATACAACAATATTTTTCTTTAAATCATAAGTATATTTTTTATAATTGCTTTCAAAAATATCTTTGTTGGCAATAATTTCATCTTTTGATAGGAACAAAGCTTTCTCTCCATTATATAGACCCATGCCTAATATTTCACTTTTACTATAGACTGAGCCTCTCGTTTCTAAATAAAAGGCAAATTCTTTATCTTTAAAGTCAGCGATTGTTCCTATTTTTATTCTTTCTTTTTCCTTCTTCTTCTCTTCTTTTTTAGTTTCAAAATCGTTAAAATCTAGTTTTTTTAATATTGAATAAAATTCTAACTCTTCAAGTTCTTGTATAAATTCTTCTTTTTTAAAGCCATTATATTTACAATCTTCTAAAGTAAAATCAAGGGGAACCTCACGATAGATGGTTGCGATATCATAAGACATGTAGGCATCAGCTTTTCCGGCAATTAGCTTTTCTTGAGTTTTACCTTTTATTTCATCAATATGTTCATATAAATTATCTAAACTTTGATATTTTTCTAAAAGACTTATAGCTGTTTTTTCACCTATGCCTTTGACACCAGGAATATTGTCACTTGAATCTCCCATAAGGGCTTTTAAATCAATCATTCTAATTGGATCAACATGATAAGTATTTCTAAACTCTTTTTTGTCCATCATGATATGACCCGTTTGTTTTAACAATTTTACTTCTACTTCATCGCTTATCAATTGTAATAAGTCCTTATCACTACTTACGATAGTCGCGATAAATTCATCTTCTTCATCAACAATTTTAGCAAGAGTACCTATAATGTCATCAGCTTCATAATTATCTATTTCAAATGATTTAATTCCCATAGTCTTTAAAATTTCTTTAGCTTTAGGAAACTGTAGACGTAACTCATCAGGCATCTCTTGACGACCAGCTTTATAGCTTTCATATTTATCATGTCTAAAGGTTTTCCCCTTATCAAAAGCAACAACTATATAAGAAGGATTTTCCTCTTTTATAATCTTGTTCATCATATTGATAAAGCCATATAAGGCATTAGTTGGAAAACCTTTAGAGTTTCTCATGATAACTCCTTGATATGCAGTTGCATAAAAACTTCTAAATAATAAGTTATTACCATCAACTAAAATTATTTTTTTCATT
>CANQIM010000002.1 GCA_947624075.1 uncultured Bacilli bacterium
TAAGACAAACTATGATGATGGTGTTAGAATATATAATCCTAAAACACAAGGTAATATTGGTTATTTTATAAATAATAGAACGTCTGATTATATTGATGCTTCCTACTTTGTAGATAAAAAAGTAAAGGTACCAATATATAAAGAAGATCCAGCATACAAAAAAGAAACTGATTCTAAAACATATGAAGTTAAGTTTTCTGCTCCTAACACTTATGATATGTACAGTGCTGGTGGTAATATAGATGGTTCTTATTGGTTTATCAATTCATCTAAAAATAACGAATTAAGTAATGCTATTTCGGAAATTGGGGTTTACCTATATGGAACAACAGGTGTTGGTTCATTTGGAGTAAGAGTAGTTGGCAATTTGAAAAGTGATATTACTATAGTTAGTGGTGATGGAACATATGAAAGCCCTTATAAAATAAGTAAGTAGGTGTAAACATGAGTAAAGCAAAGAAAATGACAAAAATGGTAAAAAAATCTGTAGTGATACTTGTCACTGCAGTTCTTTGCTTGTTAATATTAGGTGGCTTTCTAATTTACTATTTGATAAATGAAAATAAATATTATGAAATAGAAAGTAGAGTAGATAACGTTGCTAAAGAAGTAAAGAAGGATAAAGAAGGATATAAGACAGTAGGATGGATAAAGGTTCAAGGAACTAATATTGATTATAGAGTGCTGTATGCTCCAGGGTTTGACTTTACATTAGATATGGACAGTTTTGCTTGGACAGATGCTGATTTTAAAGAATTAAATAATTTAGTATTTATTCAAGGTCATAATGTTTTAAATCTTTCAACTACACCTTTAGTTGCAAATGAGTATCACGGAAGATTTGAACAACTTATGAGTTATACTTACTTAGATTTTGTTAAGAACAATAAATATATTCAATATACATTTAATGGAGAAGATTATTTATATAAAATATTTGCTGTATCTTATCCTTATACAGCTGATTTAGATTTTCTTAATAAAAAGAAGTACAGTAAGAAGAAGTTAGAAAAATATATTAAGGAAGCTAAAGAAAACAGTATATTTGATTTTGATATAAATGTTAATGGTAATGATAAAATTATATCTTTAGTTACTTGTACTAGAATGTTTGGTAGGAGCTATTCTTTTAAAGTAGATGCAAGATTAGTTAGAAAATATGAAACTATAAATAATTATGATGTTAAGAAAACTAAAGAATATAGTAAGGTTGAAGAAAAAATGGAAGGTGGAATTTTAGATGAAACGAAACAAGCTTAAGAAAAGGATTTTAGGGGTATTTTTAATTTTCTTATTAGGTTTTATATTTTACTTTACAGTTGATAGTGGAAATTTAGTTGTAGAAGCAGCAAGTAAGAAAAAGACTTGTACTGATAATATGTATGGTGATGATGCAATATCTCTTATGTTTTCAAATGATTCAAACAAATCTGAGAATATTTATCAGGTAACTAGTAAGCAAGGTAAATTTCAATTAGTGTCTATTTCTGAAGATATTGGATCTGATAGTAATGGGAATTATATTATTAATAAGGATAGTATTGCTTCAGCATCCGATTGGCTTACTTATGATAATGATGTTGTAACACCAAAAAAACCAGCTTATTTTACTGTAAACAAATCAAAGTTTAATGATGAAGATGCAGCTGGTAAGAATGTGGTACTAACATTTAAGTTAATAGGGGATTCTTCTTGTTCTGGTGCTAATAAGTTAGATGTTGAAATGTATACTTCTTTTTCAATGACAAATATTGTTGCAAAATATGATCAAAGTACAGGAATCAAATTGCCAGAAAATAAGTGGTACAACAACTTATGTGGAATACTTCGTGGAACAAAAAGTTTTTCAGATTTTACTACTGCTGATTTAACGGCGAGAAATAGTAAGGGTGAAATTGTACAACAGTTGAAAGCAAGTGACTATAGTAAATATGATAATAGTTCTAATGCTTTGGCATATTATACTGCTTCCTTCCCATATTGTTTCCGTGAAAATGTTTCAAAGAACTTAAAGAAGAAGACGGTAATCAAAAATATTAAACAGACTTTGAATAGATATAAATCAATTTCTCAAATTATTGGTGAGCCAGAGTATAGTGAAGAATTTAATACTAAATTTAATCAAGCTAAATATAGGGCTGGTGGAATAATTGATAGTGATGGCTCAAATGATGCAGTTGGTTGTAGAACTACAGCACAACTAAAAGCAGGACAACAACCAAATAGTTGTTTCACAGCAAAGACGACAATTTTAGATGATAGTGATAGCGATAGTAATGTATTAAATGTTCCAACTTTGAAGTGTGACTCTAATTCAACGGCAGAGTATCGTGATGAAAATGGTTATAACTTTGAAAATTTAAAATCGTATTATGCTTATTCGTCTAACTCTATTTTTGCCAATTACACTTATCATAAAACTGGTAAGAGTTGGGATAGTACTAATGATAGAACTACACTAGAAAATGCTGATGATCCAGTTACAAAGGAAGTTTGTAAACAAACTTGTGAAGAGGCTGTGGATGTTGAATATGGTCCACCGGTAGCTTCAAAAGCGGGATTATGTTTTGAATATCGTGTAAAAGTTACTAGTCGTATAAAATGTAAATCTGTTTTAAATCCTGAAGGGTTACCTGATGTTAAGGAAGAAGCTTGTGCTCCAGCTCCAGTATGTCACCATACTTCTAGAAAAGTATTATCAAGAAGAGAATATGTTACTACTGGTGGAGGACCTAACGAAGATTATGAAGATTGTATAAATAAGTGTGATGGTGGAAAATATACTCAAGATTGTAGTAAAAAGTGTTTTAATGAGGTTTATGGTTCAACTGGTACTAATGAATTAGCTGCTAGTTATAATATTCAGCCTTCACAAATTGCTAAAACGTATAATTCTGAGTTTATAATTAAGAAGAAAGGTCAGTCACAAGATCCTTGGAATTTAGATGATGCTTATTATTATGTAGATAATAATGTTATTAGATATCGTGGTGGTTTTGCTTTATGGTATTATTATCATACAAAAAATCGTACTGAATCTAGTTATGGAATTGCACCAGGTAAGACTACAGGTAGTGGTTATTACTATGATGAAGGAATTTCAAGGGCAAGTAATGGTGGAAACTATATTTGTACTGCTGAGTGTTATTATGTTCCTTGTGGAAACGGTTATTATAATCAAGCAGATATCGATTATGATATAGAAAAGAATGCTGAAGAGTATAAATCAAAGGTTACAAGCTGTGCAATTACAGCAAAGTGTAGTACAAGAACGGCAGAATTTACAATGAGTACAAACTATAATGACCAATCAATAGAATTTGGAAAAAGTCATGTAAATTCTAAAGAAGATAGTACTAATTGTGAAATTTCTGATATTCCAACTTTAAAAGCATGTCAAAGTAGTAGTTCATCTGATAGTACTACTAGTTCAAGAGCTTGTGCTAATAGTGGTGTATTATATGATTATGATGGTTGCTACAAATCACCATGTAATCCTGACACAAATAAATATAAAGCTGGCGATAAATTCTATGAGTCTGAAATAACTTATCCTGGAACATGGATTAAGGCTAAGACACAGGAGATATCTTTTGAACAGCAAAGTGGTGATGGTTGGTATAAACAAAATCAGAAGTTCTGTTTACCTTTAAATACTAAAGATGTAAATCAGAAATGGTGGACTTGGAGAATGAATCAAAAAGCTAAGAATAATACTTATCAATATGATTCTAGTTCATCTTCAAGTGAAGATAAATGTTCTATTAGTTCGTCTACAGCTAAGAATAGTACTTTTGCTCAATATAACGGTGGAGATGCTCAAAGTGGTTTAGTATATAATATTGAAGCTAATATAGTTAAATTTGGTAAATTCTTATGGAATTTCAATGTTCAATGTTTTTATGCAACAAATGATAGCCATTTAGGAAGTGATTCATCTAGTGGTAGTGGAGAAAATAGTGACAGTAATCAATGTAGCACCACAGATGAAAAGGTTAGATCAGTTGATCTTTCAGATTTATTCCCTAATGAAGGAAAGAATGCTACTGAAACTAGAATTCCTGGATTTAACTGGTCAAAAGCTGCAACTATTTCACAGACAAAAGCAACAACATTAAATAGTACTACAAATTATGCCGTTGACCCTACAGTACTAACTGAAGTAATTGAATCTCGTGGTGATGAAATATTTAATGATGATAGTTCTTATCTAGATTATAAATTTCATTTAACACCTGATATTCTTAAGAATATTAGAACTTACAATGCTGATAAGAAATATACTGATTTCAATGGTAAATTCTTAACTAGTGCTGAGGATATTAAAAGATATGGTTTGATAGTTTATCGTAGTAATTTATTCTATCATCCTAGTGATGCTGAGACAGTTAATGCTACTATACCACAACCAAATGTATTGGCAATTGGAAATATGGGATGTAATAATGATTATAGTGGACATACTGCTGGATCAGTAGCAGGAACTGGCGAGTGTGAATATTTAGGTAAATATAATGGTTGGGGAGGTAATTTGGTGTATGAATAAAGGAATGTTAACAGTAGGAATTATTATTTTAGCTTTAATATCTTTACTATTATTTAATGTACTTAATAATTTTAATACAGGTGGAGAATTAGATTATTACTTATTAAAAGAGACAGCAACATCAGCAATTAACGACGCTATCGATTTAACTTATAAAAGAACAGATGGTTTAGTTAGAATGGACAAAGAGAAGTTCATTGAGAGCTTCCTTCGTCGCTTTGCTGACGGTGTTGATGCAACTAGAACTTATGATATTATGTTTTATGATATAAATGAAATTCCACCAAAGGTTAGTATAAAAGTAAATTCTGATACGGTATTAACTTTTGATAATCAAGCTGCACAAATAAGTACTCAAGTTAGTTCCATTGTGGAAAGTACTAATAAGAATGATCCAATAATAGAAAGCTCTTTAAAGGATAACAATAATGATATAGGTAAATCAATGGGTACAAAAAGTACTGATACTGAGAAGTATTCTAATTAATCATTTAGAAAGGAAGGAATAGAAAATGGGAAATCTTGGAAACAGTTTGAAAAAGTTTATGCAAAATAAAAATACTGTTACTGTAGTTGGTGTAATACTTGCAATTGTTGTTTTATATGTTGCATATAATATGCGTGTAAAATCTGCTATTAACCCAATTAGTGTACCTTATGCTTTGGAACAACTTAGTCCAGCTACACAAATAACAGCAGATAAAATTGGTATTAAACAAGTTCCACCATCTATGGTTGATGGTTCGGAAGTAATTACTAATAAAGGTGCTGTTGTTGATAAGTATGTTAGGGAAGATACGATAATTCCTAAAGGCAGCTTGTTTTATGGAGTGGCTGTTGTTGAAAAAGAACAATTACGTACTAATATTATATTAGAGTATCCTAAGGGTTATGTATTATATAACCTAGCAGTAAATAATACTACTACTTATGGTAATTCTGTTTTTCCAGGCAATTATGTTGATATTTATTTAAGAATTACTCATAGAGTATTGGAAGGTGCTACAGCAGTGGAAAGTGATAATCAAATTATGTTTGGTAAATTGATGTCTAATATTAAAGTACTTGCTGTAAAAGATTCATCAGGAGCTGCGGTATTTTCTGATTTAGATAAAGCAAAGACTCCATCTATGATAATCTTTGCTGTACCAGAGGAGTATTATATTTTACTTAAAAAAGCAGAGTATTTACAAACATATAGTTCAGCATTAATTTTAGTTCCTACAAATGAAAGTTTGAAAGATAATCCAGGAGAACTAGAAATAAGTAGTGAACAGTTAAAGAATAGAATTAATGAACTTACATATTGGGATGAATCAATGTCTTAAAAAATGAAAAAAATTGAGGTAAAAAGGGTGATTAGATGAACGAGAATATTTTTGACAAGTTGGATTTTGGTCCTTTAAGATCTTTACTTGATAATGATGATATAACTGATATTTCTTATGATAATGGTGGACAGATTTGGATTCGTTCATTACAACAGGGTTCAATGAGAGTAGAAGTTGAAGGTGCCACTCCTGAATTTATTGAAAAATTAGCTTTTCAGTGTTCAAATGTTATGGGTACAACATTTAATAATGCTAAACCATTTTTGGATGCTGAAAGTGCTGAGTTGCGTCTTAATTTCGTTCATCAGTCAATTGCGACAAATGGTATAGCTTTAGTTATACGTAAAACACCAGCTAAGATAAGACTTGAAAAAGAAAAACTTCTTAAAGAAGATTATTTTACTGGTGATATTCATGATTTTTTAATAAAATGTGTTGAGGGACATTGTAATATAATGGTTGCTGGAGAAACTGGTTCTGGTAAAACAGAATTTGTTAAATATCTAGCTAGTCATACTAAGACTAATGAAAAAATTATTACTATAGAAGATACGCTTGAGTTACATTTAGATAAGATATTTCCACAAAGAGATATTGTGGCAATGAAGACAAATAATGTGGCAAGTTATTCAGATGTTCTAGTAACTTGCATGAGACAAAATCCAAAGTGGATTTTGTTATCAGAGGTTCGTAGTGCTGAAGCAGTTTCGGCTGTTCGTAACTCTATTTCTTCAGGACATAATATTTTATCAACAATTCATGCTGATAAAGCTGCTGCCATTCCATATCGTCTTTATTCATTGATGGAGACTGATTTGGATGTTAACCAGTTTTTATCAACTATATATCGATATATACAATTAGGTGTTCACATAAAAGCTTATTATAGTAAAGAATATGGTAAGTTTCATCGTGAACTTGATGAAGTTTGTGAATTTTATGTTGATGATAATAATGTTCCACAGGCAAGAGTTATTTATCAAAAGCTTTATGGTAAAGCTCCTGCTATGAGAATGCCAAGTGAACATTTGAAAGAGTATTTGAGTAATCAAAATATTGATGTTTCTGATATAGTGGATAAGCTTCCAATGGAATTTCCATTTAAGGAGCAAGAAGAAAGTAATGAATATGAGCAATATGATGATGGTAGTGCTCATAGGGAAGATGTTACTGATAATAAAGCGACAGACGATGATACAAATGATACAAATAGTACAGCTGAAGAAACAGCTAGTACTGAAGTAAGTACTAATGATGATACATCTAATACTGCTGATAATGCTGTTAGTGAAGAGAATGTATCTGAAGAAAGTACTGTTGATGTTAATACAGAAGAGGTAGAAGTACCTAATGTAGAAGCTAGTGCTGCTAGTGAAGAAGCAGTGAATGGAGAAAGTGCTAGCACAGAAGTAGTAGAAATACCTAGTGTGGAAGCTGGAACTGATACTGATACTAATACAGAAGTGGTGGAAGTTCCTAACGCAGATAATATTGTGAGTTCTGATGCTACAAGTGTAGTTGAAGCAGGAGATAGTAATGTTGCTGTTATACCTAGTGTCTTGCCAGGTCAAGCTCCAAATATGGCTGTTGAAACTGATGTTAATAATCAACAAAATATTCAAATTCCTAGTCAAGAGGTTCAGATTCCAGCTAATACAGAAATTCAACTTCCTGTACAGTCTCAAGGTATTCCATCTTTGGATCAAAGTGCTGTAGTACAGCCTGTGCAGCCCGTAGTTGAACAGCAAGTTGTTCAAAATGTTCCACAACAGGTAGCAGTTGCCGAACAACCACAGCCAGTTGTAGCTAATTCTACACCAGTAGTTGTTCCACAGATACCAATAGTTTCTGCTGCACCAGTTGCAACAATTGATACTTCGAGTCAAATATCTAACGTTCAAAATGGATAGAAAGGAGTAACAATATGTATATCGAAGAGTTATTATTTATAGTTCTTTTGGTAATTGGTATATATCTATATCGTAACTATAAGGGTGAAAATATAGGTAAATATGTAGTAAGCCAAGCTCAAGTTATGTATGATCGATTTGCTCCTTATTCCTTTAAGGTAGTAAGAGAAAAAACTAAAGAATTAGGACAAGAGTATACGCCTAGACAATATATGATTCAAATATTAGTTATTTCTGGTTTCACAGCGATTGTAACTTATTTATATTTTTATAATTTAGTGATTTCTATTGTCTATGTTTTAATATCTATGAGTTTTGTTCCTTACTTAACTTATTTAAGATGTAAAAGAGTTTATAGTGAATTCTTGTTTGAACAGATTCAAGTTTATACTTCTAACGTTATTATGGAGTTTGCGACAACTCAATCTTTTGTTAAAGCTCTTGAGGGTGTTAGAAATTCTGGTGTTTTAGAAGATCCTGTTTTAAGTGATGTTGATAAGATGATTAATATGTCTTATGATAATGGTACAATAGATGAAGCACTTGAATATATGAGTAGATTATATCCATATTACATTGTTAAAAATATGCACCAATTATTTTTACAAATAACTAAAGAGGGTGCTAGAGATTCTTCTGAATCTTTAGAAAATATGCAAATGGATATCGATATGCTTGTTGAAAGTGTTTATCGTGATAGAATTGAACGTGCTTCCTTCCATAAATCATTTTTACAGTTTGGTGTAATGCTGTATTTAATGGTTATGTTAGTTCAATATTTGTTAGGAAGAGAGACATATTTGGTCTTGCTTGACCGATGGTATGTTTCTGGATTATTACATGGAGTTTTAATTGTTAACACGTATTTCCTATTAAAAGGTGAAAAATATTATAATGAGAATGTGGGTGCTGAATAATGGAGATAATCATTGTTGGAGCAATTATATTATTTATTCTTGTTTATAATAATACTATTAACAAGGATAAATTCTTTGCTGATAATCAAAAATTTTTAGAGTTAGTTAGGGAAGATGATTATACTTTTTTAGTATATGCTCGATATGGTGAAGATGCTGATGCAGATCAGCTATATATGAAAAGAGTTACTTATGCAGCAATTGTTTTCTTCATAGTTTTAGCTTTTACAATAAGTTCTTCAGATAGTGTAGATATTATTAATTCTCAATTTTTCTTAAATTTAGTTTTGGCAGCAGTAGTTGCGGTTGTTATATTTAAAGCACCATATTCACAATTAAAGAGTTATTATAAAGCTCACTTGCATGAAATAGATATAATGTTGCCATACTATTTAAAGAGTTTAGAGATTTTAATACAGCATTACACAGTTCCTGTTGCTATAGGTAAATCGATAGATGATGCTCCTGAAATTTTTAAACCAGGACTTCGAAAAATGATTGATAGAATTAATTCTGGTGATGCAACAGTTGATCCTTATATGGAATTTGCTAATACATATCCAGTTAGAGATTCAATGCGTATGATGAGACTTTTATATCGTTTAGGAATTGGTTCACAAGAAAGAAAGCAAGAACGTCTTATGATGTTTGCTAGAACTGTTTCTTCTTTACAAAATAAGGCAAGAGAAACTAAATATAAAGAAAGACTTAATCATATGGAAAGTCAGACGATGGTTATGCTTGTTGTTACAGGTATTGGAGTTATGCTTGTTATATTAATTTCAATGATGATGATGTTTAGTATGTAAAAAAATTAAATTGATATTGTTAAAATTTTTGATGTTTGATATAATCTAAATATATATAATAATGAAAGGATGTGAGAGCTAATGAAGGCAGCAACAGGTGAATTAAACTTAACAGTTATTACACTAATTGCAATTGCAGCAGTTATTGGTTTCTTTTGGATGATGTGGCCAAGTATTCAAAATGCTATTAATACTCAATGGGGAAATATTAGTGCTAATGAGCCAGTTTCTGGTACTATGGTAATTATTGAAAGATAGGTGAGGTAAATGCGTGATGCTTATGGTGGTGTAGTCAGTATATCAATTGTAGTTGTTTTCTTGGTGTTGGTTTCTGGTTACCTAGCATTTAATGTTAATTATACTAAAGCCTTTAGATTAAAAAATAAAGTAATTTCTGTTCTTGAAGAATATGAAGGAGCTGGTTATGATAATATTGTCGATGGTTGTTCTGAGGGAATATGTAAAGAGATAAATAGCTATGCTTCTCAGATAGGATACAATGTATCATCAATCAACACACCAAACGATGGTAGAACATGGCACTGTAATAAAGCAGTAGGGTATTGTGTTGCCAAAGCTGATGCTAATAGCAGTGGCTCAACAATAACAGAAAAGAATGCTTATTATTTTGATGTTATAACACAAATAAATATAAACATTCCAATTATTAATAAGATTATGGGACTTCGTATTTTTCAAATAAGAGGTTCAACTAAAACTATGGAAAATTTGAACATGGATTAGGTGAGTTATAATGAATGTAATAATTTGTAACGAACAAAGTGATAGGCTATCAGCATTAGATATAGATGTTATAAAAAATATTGCTGGAAGTTTTGAGCCTGCAGAAATAGTTGAAATGTTTAAAAATTTTTTCTATAGTAAAATGATAATAGATGTTACTGCAATTAAGCATTACACAGAAATTAGAAGTTATGAAATTATTTCAAAAGGGTTAGATCCTGATAAAATAATTTTTTATTTACCTCAAGGCAGTTCGCTATGTTCAGCTACTTTTTTAGCTAATCTAGTAAGCATAGGTATTTATAACTTTACTACTAATTTTGATGGTATTAAAGCATTATTGAAAAAGTCAAATACATTGAAAGATGTAGAGAATATTGTTAAGATGGGTAGAACAGAAGCGACGGTTATTACCAACAGTGTTTCTAATGTTCAAAGTGCTACTGGTTTAGTAGCTTCTCAAAGTTATAGTAGTAATTCCATTGTTTTGGGCTTTAAAAATGTTACTGATGGAGCAGGTGCTACAACGTTTATTTATATGTTAAAAAGAGAATTAGATTATTCTTTTGGAAAAACTAATGTGGTAGCGCTTGAAATTGATAAGAATGATTTTCGATTATTTAATGATAGTACAATGATTTCCGTTAAACAAGCAGATGTTCAAAGTGTAATAATGAAGTTAAATAAAAAAATCGTTTTAATTGATTTAAATAATTCAAGTAATAGTAGTATGTGTTCTGAAGTTTTTCATTTAGTAGAGCCTAGTACAATAAAGCTTAATAAATTAATTAGAAGAAATAAGTCAGCTTTTATGAATTTGCGAAGTAGTAAAATTATTCTTAATAAAAGTATGCTTATGAATAATGATATTGCCGACTTTGAAAATGAAGCTAATGTGAAAGTTTTCTTTAATGTTCCACCTTTAGATGAACGTAAAAGAAATGGAATCATGGGTGATTTTTTAATAAAAATAGGGTTAGTAAATAGACCAATTAATCAGATGCGAGGAGCTTCTGGCAAAATATTTGGTTTATTTAGACGCTAATTAGTTGACAAAAATTGTTATTTAATATTATAATGTATGTGAAGGAGAGGTTGTTATGGACATAGATGCATGTGGTGGATTAGGACCAATAGTAAGAGTTATTAGAAAAGGTGTTTTTCCAATTATTCAAATTGGTATACCAATACTTTTAATTGTTTTTGGAACTCTTGATTTAGGTAAAGCAGTTATTTCTAGTGATGAAAAAGAAGTAAAGGCAGCCCAAGGTAGATTAATAAAGCGTTTCATATATGCTGCTGCAGTATTCTTTGTTGTTACCCTAGTAACTGTTGTTATGAATATAGTTGCTCAAGGTGGGCAAGGAGATACTACTAGTTGGCAAGCATGTTGGACTTCAGCTGGTAATTAAATGTAAATTTGAAATAGCAAACGATTGCTATTTTTTTTTTCTTTTGATATACTTATTATGTTAAAATGTTTTTTGGAGTGATCTTATGAAAAAAGGACTAGGTGTTTTTTTACTTATTATTAGTTTTTTTCTTGTGAATCCAAAACAAGTAGATGCTTTGGAAAATAGTAAGATTAATGATACTTCATTAAATCATTTTCATAGTGTTGTAAAAGCCAATACATTTATTTTAGATAGAGAAGAAACAGATATTAGTGATATGGAAGATATAATGGATGATTATAATCAAAATCAAAATTGTTCTTCTGATACGTCTTTGCTTGGCAATCCAAATGATCCTGATTCTGTTGCTTGGTTGTTACAACAAATACTTAATTACACGAGGGTAATAGGTCCAATCTTGGTTATTGTTTTAAGTAGTGTTGAATTTGCTAAAGTAATTATTCAAAGTGATGATGAAGCTATGGGAAAAGCGCAGAAGAAGCTTATAAATAGACTTATTTTAGTTGTTGCTTTATTCTTTGTTCCAACGTTAGTGCAAGCTTTGTTACAAATATTTGGGATTACAGGCGATCCAACTTGTGGTTTAAAATAAAAAAAGTGAGGTGAGAAGAAAATGACTGATACAACAGATGCAGGATTTGTTAGTGACTTATTCAGAAGAATTGCAGGACTTTTTGATAGACCAGCATATTGGTTGCTTGGAGTAATGTATCAAATATTTTTTAATGTAGCATCAGCTGATTTATTTAATAATTCTTTGATCCTTGGTTTTTACAAAAGGGTACAATTAATAATTGGCGTATTCATGATTTTTCAACTTGCTGTTACTATTTTGAAGGGGATAATGAATCCAGATGAAGTTTTTGGTGGAAAATCAGGTATTGGATCAATAATTACACGTGTTATAGTTGCTTTGATATTACTTACTGTTTTAGTTCCAATTAGTATTCCAGGGGCAACTACAGAGTATGAAAGACAAATTAATAATAACGGTTTATTGTTTGGTACACTTTATTCACTGCAACATCGTATTTTGTCTAATAATACATTAGGACGATTGGTTTTAGGTACAACTGACGGAGCAGTAAGTTCGAATGATGATAATACGGGACTTACCGGTGCTGATAAACAAGCTGAGAGTTTGGCCAAGTCCTCGCGAATTTTTACGGCGACTATCTTAAAAGGATTTATTAGGATTAATTTAGTTCCTGAAGAATATCGAATAGATCCAGGTGAAGGTAGAACTGAAGAAATGGCCAATGATAATAGAATTTGTAAAGATATAGATGATGATATATTAGATATTTATACAAAGGTAGATGCTGATCCAGGAGAAATTATAAGTTTGCTTACAGAAAAATGTACGGTTAGTAAAAATGAAGATTGGTATACTAGGGATTATGGAAAGAGTAAATATGTGTTTGCTAATATGCCGATTATTTCAGCTATTGTAGCATTTGTTTTTGTTTTTATACTTTTGAGTTTTGTAATTGAAGTTGCTGTTCGTGCTGTTAAGTTGGCAGTTCTTCGTTTGATTGCACCAATTCCAATAATTAGTTATATGGATCCTAAAGGTGGCAAGGATGGAGCTTTTAGTGCTTGGGTTAAGGCCTTAACTTCTACTTATATAGATTTATTTTTAAGACTTGCTATTATTTATTTTGTAATATATTTAATTCAAGATATGATTGTTAATGGAATAGTTATGAATACTGGTAGTGGTATGATAGGTATTTTATCAGCTATCTTCATTTGGATTGGTTTATTTATCTTTGCTAAAGAAGCACCTAAGTTCATTAAGCAAGTTCTTGGTATGAAAGATGAAAAAGGTAGTGGTATATTCGGTGGCTTTGGCAGAATGGCTGGTGCAGTTAGTACCGTTGGAGCCATAGGTGCTTCAGCCATTGGAGCAGTAGGTGCTGGTGTTGCTGCTGGTAGGGCTAGTCTTATGTCAGATCAAACTAGAAAAAGTTTTGGTGAAGATGTTAATCCTAATAGCTTTGGCAATAAAGCTAAGCATATTTTAGCTGGAATTACTGGTGGTGTAGGTGGCTTTGGAACAGGTGTAAAAACAGCTGTTACTTCTAAAGATCATGCTTTGAAGAATACTTTTGAAGCACTACAAAAACGTAATGCTCAAGTTATTAGTGCAGGAGATGCTGGTTCTACGTCTTTAGGTAGGGCTAAAGCAACGGCAGCTAGATTATTTACTGGTGAAGCAGCAGGAGCTGAGACAGCTCGTAATATAAGTACTATGGAAGGTAGAGTAAAAGCATTAGAAGCTGTTAAGAAACGTGCTAGTGGCGAAATGGTTAAACAAACTTGGACTAAAGGTGCGTTTAGTAAAGGTGATACTTTCGATTTATCAGGTCGTAAAATTGGAAATGTTAACTATAAATCATTTATGGCTGCAAAGAAAGCAGCAGAATCTGCTGGAAGAACATCATTCAGTTTTCAAGATGCTGATAATTCTGCAGTAAGTTATACTATTGATATGAAAACTGCTAACATGAATGAAGGTTATATTCTTAAGACTAATGAAAGCAATTATATTAGTGAGATTGTTGCGGGTCGTCAAAATGATTCAGTTTTGACTACTTACATACAAGATGCTAACATGAAAGGTGGAGCATTACAATTTGATGCTAGTGGAAACGCTATTCCTAACAGTTCTGTTAGTATTACAGACAGAGATTCAGTTACTAAAACTATCGATGAGTTAGGTAATCAAATCACTGCTGAAAAACGTAAAAATATTATTAATGAGCAGAATGACCGTTTTGCTGGTGGAAAAAAATAAATTGGGAGTGTGATACAAAGTGAACTATTTAATTCCTGCTAATACGAAGAGAGGACAATTAATACTTGGACTTTTTAGACCATTTGATTTGATTTTATTTGGCTGTGGTATACTGGTAACAATTATTTTACTTGCTGTTATGCCTCTTTCATCAACGATTGTTACTATCTTTATACTAAGTCCAGCTATAATAACTGGTTTCTTAGTAATGCCAGTACCTTATTATCATAATATGTTAAATATTATAATTGAAATGTATGAGTTTTTAACTAATAGACAAACATATCGTTGGAAAGGATGGTGTTATAAAGATGTCCAAAAAAAGTAATAGTAGTGGATTTACAGAAGATTGGTTGCCTTTAAGAGCAATCCAAAATAATATGATAATTACAAGAGATAATCAAAAAGTAGGAGGAGTTAAGATTGCTCCTAGAAATATTTTTATTCTAGATAATGATATGCAAAATAATATTTTAATTGGTTTAAAAAACTTTTATAATACTCTTGATTTTGAATTTTGGCTTATAGTAGCTGATAGACCTGTTGATATTTCTGTATACATGTCGCAAATGCAATTGCTTTTAAATGAAACATCATCTCCAGCCGTACGTAAGCTTATTATGCAAGATATTGATAAGGGTGAAACTTTTATTAGAAATAATGTTGTAGATACAGAGTATTTCTTTATGTTTAAAACAAAAGATGTAGATTTATTCCAAAAAAGAATAAGAATGATGATAAATGGGTTGGCACAATGTGGACTTAATGCTTCCCAAATTAGTAATTCGGATTTAAGATTTGTTCTTGAAAACTTCTTAAATGGAGGAAATACAACAGAGTTTGGGACGGTGATGCCTGTATGAGTACAAGCTTAAGAAGTCAAATAGCTCCTAAAGGATTACATTTTTCACCTAGTGATTTTATAATTAGTGATAAATATGCAACTATTTTAACAGTTGTCTCTTATCCAAAATATATAATGCCAGGATATTTATCATCTCTAACAAATATGTCTGGTATAAAAGTTGTTGTTAAGCATATACCAGTTCCTTTTCAAGAAATGTCAAAGATGCTTAATAAACAAGTAGCTGAATTGAAAGAAAGATATCAAAATGAAAGAGATCAAACGGTTCGTGAAAGAGTAAGACAAGATGCTGAAAGTTTGGAATACTTTACTTCAATGCTTGCTGGTAGTCAAGCTAGAATATTTGACTTTCAAATGCACATCATGATTACTGCTGATACAAAAGAAGAATTGGAGCTAAAGAAAGTAAATGTTAAAAACTATTTAGATGCTATGGAACTAAAAGCAGTATCTTTACGTTTTGAACAAGAAAAAGTTTTAAAATCAATTATACCAATATTTCCAGCTCAAGATGTTGAACAAAGAATTGGAACACCAATTCCATCTGTTACTATTTCAGCAATGTATCCTTTTATCTTTGATAGTATAAAAGATCCTGGACTTTCAACTTTACTGGGAGTAGATTTCTCAGGAGGAGTAATTCTATTTAATCAATTCTTATATAAAATAAGAAAAGAAAATAATAGAAATAACGCTAATATGATAATTCTTGGTACATCTGGTTCTGGTAAATCAACAGCGGCTAAATTGATGCTTAGAACACATATCAGAAATGGTTGTCAAATAGTAATTGTTGATCCAGAGGATGAATATCGTGAGATTGCTAGAACATTTGGTGGCGATATTGTCGATATAGCTAAAGGTGGCGAATTTGGTTTAATTAATCCACTAGAAGTTGTAATAGATGCTGATGAAGAAGAAATTAAACAAGGACTTGGTTATACTGTTTTGACAAGAACTTTACAATTTCTTAAGGCATTTATGAAGTATTATGATCCTTCTATTGAAGAAGATGTTTTAACAATGTTTAGTGAAATAGTTCAAGATACTTATAAACGTTTTGGAATTGATTTTAATACTGATTTTTCTAGATATACATCTAATGATTATCCAACTTTCAGTGATGTTTATGCAACTATTAGAGGTCGCTTAATGTCTATGACGGAGCAGACACAAGAAAGAGATATTATGGAACGTCTTGAATTAAAAGTAAGACCTATTACTAAAGAATTAAAATTCTATTTTGATGGACATACAACTATTAGAAAAGATAGTGACTTTATGGTCTTTAATATAAAAGAGTTAATGAATAGTGATTCAACGGTTAGAAATGCTTTATTCTTTAACGTTTTAAAATATGCATGGGGATTATGTCTTGACTATAATGTTGATACAGTACTAATGATTGATGAAGCTCACGTATTATTAGGAGATAATAATGCTTTAGGAGCTGACTTCTTAGCTCAAGTTCAAAGACGAGCTCGTAAATATAATACGGGTACAATTATAATTACCCAACAACCAAGTGATTTTGCTGATCCAACAGTTATAACGCAAGGTAAAGCTATTTTTGACAACTCATCTTATTATTTAGTTATGGGTTTAAGAAAACAAGCTGTGGAAGATTTAGCGTTACTTATTGATTTGAATGATAGTGAGAAAGAAAGTATTAAACATTATTCTCAAGGAGAAGCATTGTTTGTTTGTGGTAATAGACGTATGCGAATAAATATTGCTGTAACGCAAGAAGAATTAGATTCATTTGGTAGTGGCGGAGGATTCTAAAATAAGAAAAGAAGTAAGGTGATGTATTATGCCATATGAAAGTAGAAGAAATAAGCAAAATAATGGTAATATAAATAATACAAATAATGCTGTAGGTAGTAGGGCAAAAGATAATATAAACCTTTCTTCTTTAGAAAATAAAGAAAGAAATAATAAAGAACACGCTTCCGCAAAAGCCTTAGAAACAGCTGCTAAAGGAGCAGGTACTTATTTTGGAGGTCCTCTTGGTAAAAAAGCTGTTGATGCTGCTTCTAAAAGCAAAGTAGGTAAAGATTTATTAAATAAAGGTGGACAGGTACTTAATAAAATTCCTAATATAGAAAAAGCAACTAGAAAATTAGGTGATGAGGGATTTGCTAATAAAATTAATTCGGTTGCAGATGGGTCTAGAAATAAATTAGATAATGAAGTTAATAATGAAATTAGTGATGGAGGAGAATCTATAGAAAAATCTCTTCCTTCTTCTGTTTCAATAAATTCTTCTTCAGATAATGAAAGTAGAAATGGAAATGGAAATGGTAATGGTCGACCTAAAATTGCAGGAATTGGTCCTTTTGCGAAAAATGATTATTCTAAAGAAGCTTTAGAAGAAAAAAAAGAACAAGAAAATGCTGGTGATAAAGCAGCCACTTTTTTAGGAAAATTTACAGCTTCTTTTGCTATGAAAATGGTTTTATTCCTTTCACCAATAATCATTTTAATAGTAATAATTGCTTCTATTATAAGTAGTCTAATTGGTGGTGTTGGAGATTTTGTTGATGGATTAGGAGCAATGTTTGCTTCCGGTGGAGAAACTGGTGATGTAGAGTTCCAAGCTAGTGAAGATGCTGAAGCTTTTTATGAACGAATAAATGATGTAAAATTAAGTTATCAAGCTGAAGGGAAAAGTGTTGATGCTTTAAAAATTGCAGCTGTTTATCGAGTGTTATTTTCTGATAAGGCAAAGTTAAATTATGATGATATGACAGAAGAGAAAATAAAAGATATAGCTGATTGTATGTTCTCTGGTAATACATATGATGAAGACGTTTTTAAACAAAATTTATTGAATCATTTAATTCCCAAGTATTATCCTAAATCAACCAATGGAGAAAGAGAAGAAATTGTTGATGATATTTTTGAATATATTGATAATTATTATAGTCTTGTTGGAAAAGAAACTACTACAGCTTGTGCAAATATAGGTAGTTGTATTTATGATATAAAAGGTTTTTATATACCAGGCTCTGGTAATGTAAGTAAAAATATGAAAATATCTAATTTAATGGTTCGATTGATGGAATGTGGGGGAGCTTATGGTAATGGAAGTGATACAAAACCAATAGATCAACCTTTAGTACCATTTGAAGATTATGTTATGGGAGTTGCATATGCTGAGGTTGGTACGAGCTATCCAGATGAAGCTATAAAAGCTCAAATGGTTGTTGCAAGAAGTTATGCTTTGGCTAGACCAACAGCTATGGGTAATGCTAATGGTAAAAAATTAGCGGAAGAAAATGGACAGTGGGTTTTACAAATTGCCTCATGTGTTTCCGATCAAGTCTTTTGTAATGTCGATGAAGGTTGCTCTTACATGGGCGGTGGTGATGGCCAAGGAGGAATTGTTAGAAGTGGAATTGTTTCAGGAGCTGAAAGAACTAGACCTGCTTTGGATCAAAATCATAGATTACGTACTTTAGCAAGCGAAGTTCAAGGGGAGGTTTTAGTTAATAATCAAGGTTATATTATAGGTTCAGGTTTTTTAAGTACAGAGCAAAATGAATTTAAAAGATTAGCTGATAGTGGATTAAATTATAAGCAAATAATTATGCAAGTATATAATAGTGGTAACCGTAATTATGGAGCTTCTAATATTGATAAAGTTAATTGTAATAATGGTGACTCTTCATGTAGTGGTAGTTCATCAACGGGACCTTTTGCTAGTTGGAAACAATATAGTGGTCCTTGGACAAGTGTTCCATTAGGTAGCAGTAATGAGACAATTCAAAGTGCTGGTTGTTTAGTTACATCTGTTGCTATGCTAATTGCCAAAAGTGGAGTTGAAACCAATATAAGTGATTTTAATCCTGGTACTTTTGTTGAACAATTAAATAATAATGGAGGTTTTTCAGGAGCTAACTTTGTTTGGGCAAGTGCTTCAAATGTTGCTCCAAGATTTAATTATCAAGGAAAGGTTAATGTTGCTGGACAAAGTCGTAAGGAAAAACTTAATAAACTTAAAGGATTATTAGAAAGTGGTTATTATGTTGTTGCTGAAGTTAAGGGTGATACAGGACAACACTGGGTAGCAATAGATGGTATTAGTGGTGATAGTATTTTGATGATGGACCCAGGAAGTGAAGCAACTGATATGTGGAGTGAATACTCTTGGAAAAATACTAGTCAATTTTCTTATTATGCTGTTAATTAAATATTTTTTACTATTTAAATGAAAGGATGAAGCCTATATGAAAAGAAAAAAGCCTTATATTATAATATTAGTTATATTAATAGTATACTTTTTGGTTTTTTACTTATTTTGGGGTAGAGAAAATCTAAAAAAAGATCGCTATTCTACAACTATCATGGTAGGTGAAAATACCGTTTGGAGTTTATCTGGTAGAAAATGGTTAAATATTACTAAGCAAAGTACGATTGAAAGTCTAAATTGGCAAAAGTTTAAGGTTTTTGTTGACAATAAAAGTTTAGGTGAAAATTATGTTTGGCATGATGATAAATGGTATGTATTTGATAAAAATAAAAAGGCTCTTACATTTACAGGTAAATTTTTAGCTTATAAAGCAAATTATGATATAAATGTTTTAGATTTTACAGAAGATAATATAACTGATTTAACATATGTAAATGAAGTTTTGACTGATAATGACTTAAGTATTTCTTCACAATTTACTACAAGTAAAAAGACAAGCATTGATATTGATAGTGATGGAATAGATGAAGATTTTTATTTAATTAGTAATGCTTTTGCCGATGAATTTACTCCTAATATATTGTTTTCAATTGTTTTTATGGTAAAAGATAACAATATTTACTATATTTATAATGATATATCTCAAAATAATTTAGACTATAAGGAATGTAAACCATATTTTAATTCTTTTTTAGATATTGATAATGATAAAACTTATGAAATGATACTAAGTTGTGGGCGATATAGTGTGAAAGAGGAAGTTAATATGTTGTATCAATTTTCTAGTGATGGTTTTAAAATAATTATTTCAAACCAATAATAGACAGTTTTTACATTTTAAGTTATAATATTGTACAGAAGGGAAGAAATTACTATGAAATTTAAGTTTCGTGCAGACCCAGAAGATTTATTAATGTTCATTATATTTGCAATATTCTTATTATATGTAGTGGCAATAGGAGTAGTAAATTTGTCTACTTTTGCCTCTGAAGGTCATTTAGCTGGGTTAAATCCTTTACCAGCTTTTTCACCTCAATATATAGGGTCAACAATTGTCTTTTATATTTTGTTTTTAATCGGATTATGTGTTAGTGTCAGTTCTATTTTCTTTGAAAGAGAAAAGGGCTTTGGAATAACTACAGATAAAAAGGATAAAGGTTATTCAAGATGGGCTAAAGATAAAGAAATTCAAGAAGAATTAGAAGTAGTTCCAATTATTAGTAAAAACAGTAAGGCAGCGGGAGTTCCTTTAATTCTTAATGAAAAAGAAATGTGGGTTGATAATAGTGAGTATCATACTTTAGTTATTGGTGCTACTGGATCTGGTAAAACACAGACTGTTGTTTTTCCACAAGTAAATAGTTTAGCTAAGGCTAAAGAATCAATGATTATAACGGACCCTAAAGGTGAAATTTATGAACAAACTGGGCAAATGTTACGTGATAGAGGTTATCAAATATTACTTCTTAATTTCCGTGATCCCCAAAATGGTAATTCATGGAATCCAATGACCTTACCTTATGAAATGTATAAATCTGGTAATCAAGATAAAGCTATTGAACTACTAGATGACTTAGCTTTAAATATTTTATATGATGATTCAAACAAAAATGCTGATCCTTTTTGGGAAAAGACTTCAGCTGATTACTTTTCAGGTGTTGCTTTAGGTTTATTTGAAGATGCTAAACCAGAAGAGATAAATATTAATAGTATTTCAGTAATGACAACTGTTGGAGAAGAAAAATTTGGTGGTTCTACATATATAAAAGAATATTTTAATGCCAAAGATCCAGGTAGTGCTGCGGCTATAAATGCTTCAAGTACTATTATGGCTCCAAGTGAGACAAAAGGAAGTATTTTATCAGTATTTAAACAAAAAGTAAAATTATTTGCTTCACGCGATAATTTAAGTGAAATGCTTTCTCACAGTGATATAGACCTTGAAAGTATTGGTGAAAGACCAACAGCTGTTTTCATTGTAATTCAAGATGAAAAGAAAACATATCACTCATTAGTTACAATTCTTTTAAAACAAATTTATGAGACTTTAATTGATGTTGCGCAAAGACATGGTGGTAAGCTTCCCGTTAGAACTAATTTTATTCTTGATGAGTTTGCTAATATGCCACCTTTAAAAGATGTTACGACAATGATAACGGCAGCACGTTCTAGAAAAATACGTTTTACAATGATTATTCAAAACTTTGCTCAACTTGATTCTACTTATGGAAAAGAAGATGCTGAGACTATCAGAGGTAACTGTGGTAATATTATTTATTTAATTACAACGGAATTAAAGGCACTAGAAGAAATTTCTAAGATGTGTGGTGAAGTTAAATCTAAAAAAGATGATAAGACAGCTTCAACACCTTTGGTTACAGTATCTGATTTACAGAGAATGAAGCAGTTTGAAGTTATTATAATGCGAATGCGTAAACAACCATTTAAGACAAAATTTACGCCAAACTTTAAACTTAATTGGGGTAAAACTTATCCCAAAGCGACTTATCCAACAAGAGAAAAACAACCAGTTCATATATTTGATATAAAAGAATTTGTAAAATCACAAAAGAAGAAAAAATTGCTTGAAATGATGAATTCAGCAGATGATAGTGATGAGGGAAATGAAAAAGGCTTTCCAGGTATGATGCCTTTTGGAAGTAATATGCCTTTTGGACCATCACCATTTGATATGATGAAAAAGCAAGAAAGAAAAACTGATGATAAAGATATAAAAGTGCCAGACTTTTTAACTAGAAGTAATGATTTAAAAGATGAAGAAGTAAATCAAAACAATAATATACGAAAAGATTTACCTTTTGAAAATCCTTTTGCTAGAAAAGATGAAATAAAAGATGTTGATGATGATTTAGGTTTTGATGTTGATGAATTAGTTAAAAAGATTGATGCTAAAATTGCAGAATTAGAGGCAGAAGAAAAAAGAAATAAAGAAGAGGAAGAAAGAAAAAAACAGGAGATTAGTGCCCCTAAAGAAGAGCAAAAGGAAGAAAAAATTTCTGCCAATGATGATAAAGAAAGTATCAATGATATTTTTGAAGAAGAAGATTTTCAACCTAAAAAGGAAGTTAATAATAGTGTTCAAGATTTAAATCTTGATGATTTAGATGATGAAGATGAATTCTTTGATGATTTTTTTGATAACTAAAAAGGAGTGAGATTATGGCTTCAAAATTTAATTTAGTTGGTAAAGTTAATAAAATAAAGACAGAAGACATTGATGAAGAAGCAGAAGAAGTTGAAGATGTAAAGAAAAAGCAAGACCAAAAGAATGCTAAAAAGAAGATGTTTCTTTTTATGGGAATTGTTGTGGGACTATTATGTTTACTTCTTTTAGTACTTTTTATTAGTTCTTTATTTGTAAAGAAAGTTTATTCTTTTGAAGATATTGAAGGAATCATTAAAAATGCTAGTGTTACTTATTTTAAAAATCATCCTGATTTACTTCCACAAATGGATGGAGGTATTGTTGAACTTGATACTAATAACTTAGTGTCTGAAGAGTTAATGAAGCCTTTAAGTGAATATACTAAAGAAGGTGTAGTTTGTACTGGTAGGACATTAGTAGAAAAAAGAGAAAGTGAATATTTATATACACCATATTTAGATTGTGGAGAGTCTTTCACAACAGTAGAGTTATATAAAAAGATAGAAGAAAATGTTGTCACAAGTGAGTATGGTTTATATAAATTAAATAATGATTACGTTTATCGTGGTGAAAATGTCAATAATTATGTAGAATTAGATGAAGGATTATGGCGAGTAGTTAAAATTGATTCCAATAATAGAATAATGCTAATTAAAGAAAAAGGTGTTGGAAATCCTCTTGCCTGGGATAATCGTTATAATAATGAATCACAATATAATTCAGGAATAAATAATTATCGTGCTAGTAGAATGAAAGAGTATGCTGAAAAAGTGTACAGTAATCCTGAAGAAAATCTACGAGAAGTAATGTTAAGTACTAATGATAAGCAAAAAATTGTTCCTTTTAGTTTATGTGTAGGTAAAAGAAGCGAAAATGATGCTGATAATACTGGAAAAATTGAATGTAGTGATATTTTAAGTAATCAAAATGTTGGTTTACTTACAGCTAGTGATTATATTAATGCAAGTGTTGATGGAAATTGTAAAAAAATAGCTGATATATCTTGTCAAAATTATAATTATTTAAGAACTGATTATAGTTGGTGGTTAGCTACTGCTGATAAGCAAAAATCATTTAAAGTTTTCTATATAAATAATAGTGGAAGAATACTTTCAACGAACGCTATTACCTCTGCTTATTTAAGACCTGTTATTTATTTAAATAATAAAGTCTTATATAAAAGTGGTACAGGAACAGAAGAAGATCCATTTAAATTGAAGTAAGGAATTCTTCTAAATTTAATATTAGTAATTGGTAACCTGTTATAAACAGGTTTCTTTTTTTGACATAATTTATTTTAGAGGTGGATTATGCAAAAAAATATTATTGATATAAGAGCTAATTTTGAGTATGAAGCTGGACATATAAAAGATGCTATTAATATTAGGGAGGATTTACTTTTAAATAATCCAGAACGTTATTTAAATAAAAATGAGACTTATTACATTTATTGTGAAACTGGTAGTAGAAGTAGAATGGTTTGTAATAGACTTAATGCAAGAGGATATAAAACTTTTAATATTAAAGGCGGCTATAAAGGTTATTTAATTAAGTAAAGTTTATGTTAACAATTGGAAGAAAAAATTAAGATAAAAATTGTCGTTATTAAGCATCTTGTTATCGAAAAAGAAATGTAATATAATTATACAAGAAGGTGATGCAATGGATGTAATAACAAAGTTCATTGACTATGCTACTCAATTAATTGCGAGTGGTGGCTTAGTTGTTGGCTTTATACTTATTGTCATAGAATCATTTATTCCTATTTTACCTTTAGCTGTTTTTGTAGCGCTTAATATAAATGCTTTTGGCTTTTTTGTTGGTACTTGTTTGTCATGGACTGCGACATGTATTGGTTGCTATATATGTTATTTACTTTTTTACTATTTATCAGATAAAATTACTTATAAATTATTAAGTAATAAAACAAAAGAAAGAATTCAAAAAGGTCTTAAGAAATTTCAAAATATATCTTTACAAGGAATTGTGTTAATTATTACCCTTCCTTTTACACCAGCTTTTTTAATTAATATCTTAGCTGGTATTGCCAAAGTAAGACATGAAAAATTCTTATTAGCTATTCTGATTGGGAAAGTATTTATGGTAATTTTTTGGGGATATATTGGGAAGAGTTTTATAGAAAGTATTAGTGATATACGAGCAATTTTATACATAGTTATTACATTAGGCATTGCTTATGTTATTTCTAAAATTGTTGGTAAAAAAATGAATATAGAATAGTAGGTGTTGTATGATAGATATAGTTATAATTGGTTTATTAGTAATTATCTTAATTTTTGTAATTATCTCTGTTTTTAAAAATATAAATGAATCTAATATTACGGAAAGACTTGGTAAACTAGAAGTTAGTATGACGAAGGAAATGGGAGATTTCAAGAGTGATTTAAGTAAAAATTTAAATGAAGACTTTAATAATTTAAATGAAAAAATTGAAAAGAGATTACTTTTAATTAATGAAAAAGTTAATGAACGACTTGATGAAAATTTTGAAAAGACTAATAAAACTTTTTTAAATGTTATGGAAAGACTTTCTAAAATAGATGAAGCCCAAAAGAAAATAGAAAATTTATCATTAGATATAGTTAGTTTACAATGTATTTTGACTGATAAAAAAACAAGAGGTATCTTTGGAGAAGTTAATTTAAAGCATATTTTAGTAAGTGTTTTTGGAGAAAAGAACGATAATATTTACAGATTACAATATACTTTAAGTACAGGAGTAATAGCTGACTGTGTTGTCTTTGCTCCAGAGCCTTTAGGAACAATAGCGATAGATTCAAAATTTCCTTTAGAACATTATCAAATGATGGTTGATAAAAACTTACCTCAAGAAGCACGCGATAATTATGAAAAAATGTTTAAGCAAGATATGAAAAAGCATATTGATGCGATTAGTTCTAAATATATTATTCATGGTGAAACAGCTGATCAAGCTATTTTATTCTTACCAGCAGAAGCTATTTTTGCTGAAGTAAATGCTTATCATCAAGATATAATAAATTATGCTTATCGTAAAAGAGTATGGATAACGTCACCAACGACTTTAATTTCTACACTTACTGTAATTGAAATGATTATTAAAAATATGGAAAGAGATAAATATACCTCAATTATTCATGAAGAGTTAAATAAATTAGGATTAGAATTTGCTAGATATAAAGAAAGATGGGACAAATTAGCTAGAAGTATTCAAGTTGTTAATAAAGATGTTGAAAATGTTTCTATTACAACAGATAAAATATCTAAAAAATTTGAAGCAATTAATAGAGTAGAAGTACGCCAATTAGAAGATAATGAAGATTCAAATTAATTTTTGAATTTTTTTTCTTTAGAAAAATATAATTTAATATGCTAGGTAGATTTATTATTATGTTTATAGCCTTTTTAATGATGGTCTTTGGTTTATCTTATATTTTTATATACATAAATCTTTTTTCATTTGGATATAATATAAAAGAATATGTAAGTTTTCTTTTTACAAGATACGAATTTTACTTATTTATTATTGGTTTTTTTATAGAAATTATTTTTTTAATAAGAAAGGATAAAAAAAGATGACTTGTATTTATGATGTTTTACTTAATTTTACTGATGATGATAAATTTATTGATTTTTTTGAATGGCAAGAAAAAGATAGCTTAGAACATGTAAAAAAGATTTTTTTAATTAAAGTTAATACTAAGACAATGGAAGATTTTTTAAGATATAAGATAAAAGTAGGAAAAGATTTTCTATTAAAAATAGAGGATAAAACAATTCTTTATAAAAATAAAAAGAATTTAAAATATGCTTTGTTAGTTACTGATATGAATAAAGTTATAGGCATGGAATTTGCTTCTAATGGAGAAGTTATAGCGAAAAGTTCTTTATTGTTAGATGAAGAAGATGATATTATTATGGAATGTTTTAATGTCGATGAAGAAGAAATTGAGTATGAAAAAATTAAGCCTTATTCTAAAGAAAATTTCTTAACAAGGGAAGAAGCATTTCGTAAGAATTATTTGATGAAAGAAATAGAAAATGCTTATAAAGAAAAAAATTATGATAAGATTTTATATTATTATGAAGAACTATTTGAAAAAGATGATAGAAAAATTTTAGATAAATATAATATTTTAATTACAGATATAGAAAATAATTATAGTGAAAAATATGACTCTTTATATGAAATAGTTAGAATGTCTTATAGTAGAAAATAAAAAAGGCTACATTTAGTAGTCTATTTTCATGGCTTGTTTTACTTTTTGAAGTTGGCTAGTTGCTTTTTCTAAAGCTTTAGTAGTACCATTTTCTAGTATTTCTTTTACTTTTTCATCAGAGTATGTATTTCTTCTTTCTTGGATTGGTTCTAGGAATTTATTCATAGCTTCAATTAGTTCTTTTTTACATTGAACACAACCACGAGAACCTTTTTGACATTCATTACAAACAGTTTCAACATTTTCTTTAGAATTAACTAATTTATGATAATAGTAAACCATACAAACATTAGGATTAGCTGGATCATCTTTTTTAATTTTATTAGTATCAGTTAAAGCTCCCATAATTTTTTTAGTAATAGTTTCTTTATCATCTACTAAATAAATAGCATTCCCCAAGCTCTTGCCCATTTTTTCATTACCATCTAGACCTTTTACACGGGTAGTGTTACTTAATACTTGATTTGGTTCCTTTAAAGTTTCTCCATAAATAGAGTTAAATTTTCTTACTATTTCACGACATTGTTCTAAAAGTGGTAATTGATCATCACCAACAGGAACTACTTCACCATCAAAAGCCGTTATATCAGCAGCTTGAGAAACAGGGTAACCTAGGAAACCATAAGTTATACTTTCACCATTATTTCCAAATAAATCTTTCTTTTGAGCAATCTCATTTTTAACAGTAGGATTTCTTTGTAGACGAGCAACCGTAACGAGATTAGAATAAAAAACCGTAAGTTCAGCAATTTGAGGAATCTTTGACTGAATAAAAAAATGTACTTTATTAGGATCAAGACCGATGGCTAATAAGTCTTTTGTTATTTCAAAAACATTTTTTCTCACTTTTTCAGGATTATCAAAATTATCAGTTAAAGCTTGGACATCAGCAATCTCAAGATAAAAATCATACTCATCTTGTAACTTTAAATAATTAATTCCAGCCCCAAAATAATGTCCTAGATGAAGATTACCAGTTGGACGAAGTCCTGTAAGAATAGTTTTCATAATAGTTATCACTTCCTGTAAATAATTTTATCATAAAAAACGTTAGAGACAAAGTATTTCTTTTTTAGAAAAATTTCTTTTAAAATATTAATTAATATGATATGATACCTCTAGTTTGGGGGGAGTTAGTTGAATAAGAATTTAAATGAATTGGTTAAGAACTTGACAATTTCCGAGTTAAAAGAATTGTCCATATGTTTAAAAAATAATAAGAAAAAAAAGATTATTAAAGAAATAGAAAAAATAACTAAAAAAAGAAAAACTTCAAGAAAGCTTGATATAAATTATCGTTTTAAATTAGATATGATTAATACTTTTTCTTTAGAAGATAGAAAAGTTTTAGAGAAAAATAATATTAAAAATATGTTAGATTTAATTGAAGCAGATATTTCTTCATTAGAAGGAATTGATGCCATTACAAAAGAGTCATTAGAGTGGGCACAAAATTTTTATGATTTAAGAAAGATAAGGGTGAAGAAAAATGAAAGGAAATAGGATTGTAGTTCATGCTTTAATAAATTATAATGGAAAGTATTTAGTGACAAAACGCTCTTTAAATGAAACAGCTGTACCTGGTTATTGGGATATACCAGGTGGATTAGTGGAATATGGAGAATTACCACAAGATGCTCTTATTAGAGAATGTTTGGAAGAAGTAAATTTAGCTGTTTCTGTTGAAAATATTATTTATGAGACAAGTAATCTTGATGAAATCAAAGATTTAGTATTTACAACACTTATTTATGCTTGTAAAGTTTTAGATATTACTAATTTGAAATTACAGGAAGAAGAACATTCTGAATATAAATTTATTTCTTCTTTAACTGAATTAAAGGAAGAAAAAATAGTACCTTTTCTTGAAAAAATTATGAAATAAGAATAAAAAAATAATTTGTCTGAAAACATAGGTAAATTGATAAAAAAATTGAATTTAAGGAAGTGGTAGAAATGATAAAACCTCAAAATATAAAATAACACTGCCTATATTAGAAATAAAAAATATTTGTTAATCATTAGTTAAAATTATACCAATTATAATATAAAATAACAAACAAAGGTGAATTTTGTTTGTGGGAGTATTGTAAATGATTAAATTTAAAAAGCAAGGTTCAAGATGAACTCATTTGTTCGCCCGTGCTTTAATCTTTTATCTCGTTTTCTTAAAACTTGTTCTAATTGTTTTTGATTATCTATTCTTAATTGTTCTTTTTCAACTAGATCTTGTCTATGATTTTCAACTACCACTTTGGTTAAAACATTTTGATAGATAGCTAGAAACTATTACTAAACAGTGGACTATATTTTTGTGCTATAATAGTTCTTAAGAGTTGGTATTCTATTGGGAGTAAACGCTTTTTATGAAGCAACATATGTAGTAGAACTTTGAAATATTAAAAGGAGATGATTATGTGGATTTTAATAAGTTAAAGTTAGAACTAATCGAACAAAGAAAATCAAAGTTCAAAGGAAATATATATCACTATTCGCAAGTTAATTTTGCTTATAACTCAAATAAAATTGAAGGTGGTAAATTAACGGAAGATGAAACAGAAGAAATATTTGAAACAGACTCATTCATTCCTAAAAGTGATGATGCAATTAAGTTTGATGATTTAACTGAAATGAAAAACCATTTTAGACTATTTGACTATTGTCTTGATACTATAGATGAATCATTATCAAAAGATATGATGATTGAAATGAATAAGATTTTAAAAAGAAATACAACTGATGAAGAAAATCCAAGATATAATGTTGGTGGTTTCAAGGTTGTACCTAATAAGATTGGACTTATCAATATTATAAATACATCTGCTCCAGAGGATGTAGAAAATGATTTAGATGAATTACTTAAGTGGTATCAAAGATTAAAGAAGATAAAACTAGAAGATATTATTGACTTTCATTATAAGTTTGAACTTATTCATCCATTTGGAGATGGCAATGGTCGTGTGGGAAGAATGATAATGTTTAGGGAATGTTTGAAGAATAATATAATGCCATTTATTGTACTTGATGATGATAAACCATTTTATATGAGAGGATTAAAGAACTATAAAGAGGACAAAATGTTCTTAATAGATACCATTAAACATGAGCAAGATTTATATGAAAGTGTTGCAAAAGAAATGTTAAATTTTGAATTAGAGGATAAGTAGATAGTGCTTATCCTTTCATGTGTCAAAATGATAGGTACGTTCAAGATAAAATATCTCCTTTCTAAAGAGTCATTATACACTATAAGTAAATTTAACTAGTCATAAGGTATAATTTAAAAGATGACATAAAAAATATTTGACAACGTAAAATTATAGTAGTAGAATTAATTTGAAATCAATGAAGAAGACGTAGTAAAAGTGGAATTAAGCTTTTCTAGAGAGTTAGGGTATGGTGGAACCTAATAAAAGCTTTACTTTGAAGAACACTTCTGAGTGCTTAAAGAATTTTAGTAGACTAAGTCGGAAGCATACCGTTATAAATGCTATGGTTTGATGGAACCGAAGAGTGATTG
>CANQIM010000003.1 GCA_947624075.1 uncultured Bacilli bacterium
GGGGGGGGGGGGTATAATATTGTTATAGAATAAAGAGAAAGTGAAATTTAAAGTAAATTACTATGAATAAGAAATTAAGTGAGATTTTAACATTTACAATAAGTAGGAATAATCTTTCTTTTTAGTGTGAGTTATATGGAGGTTTTAAGTAATGAAAAAAATTAAAGGTAATATAAAATTAATAATAGGATTAATACTTGGAATATTTATATCAGCAATAACATCTTACGCAGTAGCAGAAACATTAATAAAAAGTGCCGATGTTACCTATGTAGATAACTCTAAATTAGGCGCAACCAATGTTCAATCAGCAATCGATGGAACCTGTACAAAGTTTAGTAATGATTTACAGAGTTTCTTATTAAAGGTATATCCAGTAGGAAGTATTTATATAAGTTACAATAGTACTAATCCAGGAACACTATTTGGAGGAACATGGGAAAACTATGGAAATGGAAGAGTTTTAAAAGGAATAAATAGTGGAACAGCAGGAACAACAGGAGGTTCTTCAACAGTAACTTTATCAATGTCTAATATACCAGCCCATACTCATGATATAAGTCACACTCATACAACGCCTAAGACAACTACCTCAACACTTTCATTGACTGCACAATCAGCAGGTAGTGAACATGTACATGAATTGACTGGTCAAGCTCTTTTATGGCCGGCTCCACCTGATGGAGAAAGCCATGATGGATATAGCACGGGAGGATGGCGAAACGGAACTACTTTTCCATTTAGTGGTGTTACAAATATGACAAAAAGTGGTGGTCTTCACACTCACAGTGTCACAGGAAATGTTACAATACCAACAATGACAACAGATAGTATTAGTACAACAACATCAGGTTCAGCAGGCTCAACTAATCCGACTGCCATAAATGTCCAAGATCCTTATATCACAGTCTATATGTGGCGAAGAACTAAGTAAATTAGAAAATTTGGTTTCAACATTATCCCCAATTTTTTCTTGACAGGCATATTTCTTAATGTTATAGTAAGACCTATGTCAGTTAAGGGGGATTATTATGGAAAAAAACATGACTATGCTTGATAAAAGATTAAGTGAATTAGATGGAATTTTCAATATAAAGCAACTTGAAATAATAAAAGAGATTTTTACAATAATGGAAAGTAAATATCCAGCTCATTCTAAAGAAGACATTATTTCTATTTGTATTGAGACAATTTTAAAGCATCAAGATAAAACAGATGATGCTTTAAGAGAAAAGATTTCAGAAAATATAAAGAAAGATTTACATTGTTTTACTGAAGAATTAGAAAGTCTAGATTTTGTAGGAAGAAATTTAGAATATTTTGATGAATTAGATCCAAATAGAATAAGTAGAAAAGTTACTAAAGAAATAGCTAAAGTAATGGCTGATTCTAAAGAAGAATATGAAAGAAATGTATTTGTTATGACATGCTACATATCAGGTATGCCTTTAACAATGATTGCCAAGAGAAGTAATTTATCTATTTATGAAGTAGAAGATATTATTAATGATGAAGTTTTACTTGCTTCTGTTAGAGCTATGATTGGTACAATGTTAGTTGAAAATAATGGGACTAATTTCGATACTTTAGGAAAAGCTTATTCTAAAGAAGCTATTGATACATATATTAATCTAAATACTATTGAAAAAGCTGTTTATGGAAATCATCCTAAAAAAATTTGTTAAATAAAAAATATTAAGTAAGATAAGTCTTTAAGCTAGATAATTTCTTACTTTTTTTAATGAATAGAAAGTAACTGCCAATACATTTAAACTAATTGCGATAATAAGTCCCCATAAACCAATTCTTAATAAAGAAAGAATAAATAAAAATAAAGTCCTAATTACAACTCCAATTGTAGTAGCAGTAAAATTATCTTTACTTTTACCCATGGCATCTAAAGAAAAAGATAGGGGTGACTGAACATATTGAAAAAGACAAATTGGGGCTAAAACACGAACGTAACCCACACCTTCAGTAGTATGATAAATTGTTTTTAAAAAGAATTTTGGCATAATTAGAAAAGAAGCAGTAACTGGTATACCAATAAGCAAGGAAATCATAATAGCTTGCTTTATCTTTCTTTTCACTACTTTTTTATTACCTTTAGCATATTCTTTGGAAACTACAGGTAGAAGGGCTTGAGAAATTGCTAAAGTAAAAAAAGATGGTAATAATACTAACGGCATTACATATCCTGATAAAATACCATATTCATTAGTAATATAATTATTAGAATAACCACAACTTAATAAGACACTAGTTAAAATGATAGGCTCTAAAAAGTAACCAATACTTCCAATTAAACGTCCAGTTGTATTAGGTATTCCAATCGATAAACTTTCTTTAATATATTTTGGACTAGGATGTAAATCCTTTTTTTTGATGGTTAAATTTTTAGGTAAAAATAAAATCAATATAATTATAGATGAAAGTTCACTGATAATATTTGACAAAACAATATATAATACTGCATATTTTAAACCTAAAGGTAAGACTAAAGGGATTCCTATAATCATTAATAAAAGTCTGACAATATCTTCTAAAATATTACTAAAAATATGAGGAAACATTTTTTCTTTTCCAAAAAAATAGCTCCGACAAATACTTGATATACTGGTAAAAGGAATTACTAAAGCAATAGCTAAAATACTTAAATAGGTATCTTTATTATGTAATAAATTATTAGCAAGGAAAGGGGCAATTAAAAAGATAATTACGATTAAAATACTATTTATTAATAGGCTAATTGGAATAATAGAAAAAAAGAGTTTAACATTATTTTTGGTATCTTCAGAGACAAGTTTTGATAAAGCTGTCGGTAGACCAAATTGGCTTAATCCTATAAATAGAGAAAAGGTAGGAAGTATCAACATATAAAGGCCTAAACCTTCGGTACCAATTAATCTACTCATAATAATTTTAATAAGCATACCTAATATCTTAGTTATGAAGCCACCAATTAAAAGAATGATTGTTGATTTGATAAATTTTTCTTTCATATTAAATTTTATGCAAAAAAAGGTATCATATTTCAAAAATATGTGCTATTATTTTATTAGAAGATAACGCCACTTAGCAAGTGTAAATTTATGTAAATCGAACAAAAGTAAAATTTTGTAAAGAACTTATGTAAAGGCGAAAAGTTATCGATAAATATTCTTTAATTCAAAAAAAGGTTATGTTATTCTAGTATTAGAGGTGGAGTATATGAGAGATGTAATTACTTTTTTAACTTCAAAGGAGATTATTGTAGTTTATATTGTTGCGGGAATTGCTTGTTTTTTAGCATTTATAATATATTTAGTTGATAAAAATTACGATAAGAGAAAACAAAGACATAATACAAAAGAATTAAATAAATTAGTAGAAGAAGTAAGCGAAGTTATAAAGGAGGAAAATATTAGTTATAATGAGCCTATTTTAGAGCCTGTTATTAAAGAAGAAGCACCTAGTGTAATTGAAAGTAAGCCTTTAGTAAATGAAGTAGAAATATTAGATGAAAATAAAAGTAGTGTGGCTGAACCTGTCATAACTACTACTGTAGCGGTTGAAAATAATGTCAATTCTTATGCTAGTGATACTGCTACTCCAGTAGTAAGTGAAGTTATTAATACTGTACCAACGGAGAATAATATTGTTTTAGAAAACTTAAATCGTTTAGAAGAAGATAAAGGACAGATGGACTTTGAAAGTAAATTGCAAGAGCCTGTTAGAAATGATGATGAATTACAATATACAACAATAGAGCCTAATCCAGAGCAAGCAAGAGAAGAGTTAAAGAAATTAGCTGAAGAGTTAGAAGTAGAGGAACAACAAATTGCTGAAAATCCTCAAACAATAATTACTAACTATGAAGAACAACAAGAGTCTAATGCCATCATTAGTCTAGAAGAATTAGTTAGAAAAAGTAAAGAAATGTATGCTAATAATGAACTTAATCAATATAAGGATGAAGGAAATGAGCCTATCAGTTTGACAGATTTAGAAGTAGCTAAAGAAGAAAATAATAAACCATACTATAATGAACCATTTATAATTGCTAATGCTGTTTCTGATATGGAAAAGTTAATCAATAAGCCAGTTCAAATTGAACAACTTCAAATGGATGACTTTGATACTGTTAATTCAAATCCTGTAGTAGAAAGTGTAACTCCTACTATTGTTCAAAAACCTACTATTATTACTAATTCTAGTACTTCAGTAGAAGTTATGAACAATAATGAGACCACTCCACAACAAGTTCAAGCTAAGCCAAAGGTTGAAGATTTATATCAAGTTTCTGCCTTTAAGAAAAGTCCTGTTATTTCACCAATTTATGGTATTGAAAGAAGTGAAGATGACTATTTAGAACTAGAAAATACCGCAAATTATGATAAGCTAGATGAAGAAATTAGAAAAACTAATGAGTTCTTGATGACTTTAAAAGAATTACAAAAAAATTTGGATTAACTCATTTAACTATGTTTATTAAAGTAGATTTATTTCTACTTTTTTTCATTTTTTCTTAAAATTTGTGCTATTATTATAGTAGGAGAGATGATAGATGAAGAAAAGAAGGAAAAGACGAAGAAGATTATATGAATTAATCATTTTAGTAATCGTCCTTTTAGTTATTTTTTTACAAGAATTTGGCTATATAAACTTGAATGATTTAAATAGTATAAATGATATAAATTTTAAAAAAGAAGATACTCTTCCTGTTTTAGAGACAAATGGTAATTTAAAAGTCTTTTTTATTGATGTAGGTCAAGCTGATTCTATTCTCATTAGTAATAATAATGAAAATATGTTAATTGATGCGGGTAATAATGAAGATGGTGCTAAACTTGTAAGCTATTTGCAATCTTTAGGTATAAATAATTTTAAATATGTTGTTGCCACTCATGCCCATGAAGATCATATTGGGGGAATGGATGATATTATTAATAACTTTTCTATTGAAAACTTTTATATGCCTGATGTTGTAACTACGACAAGAACCTTTGAAGATGTTCTAGATAGTCTCGAAGCAAAACAACTAGCTTTTCAAACGCCTAAAATTGCTGATTATTTCTATTTAGGTAGTGCCCGTTTCGAAGTTTTATATATTGGCAATTCAGAAGATGATTTAAATGACACATCGATTGTTTTAAAGATGACTTATGGTTCTAATAGTTTTCTTTTTATGGGAGACGCTACTAGTAAAATTGAAGAAAAGATTATTTCTAAAGATATTAAAAGTGATGTATTGAAAGTTGCTCATCATGGTTCACAATATTCATCAACTAAAGCATTCTTGAAAAAAGTTGCGCCAAGTTATGCCATCATTGAAGTAGGAAAGAACAATACTTACAAACATCCTAAAAAAATTACTTTGACTAAGCTTCAAGAGTTAAACACTAAAATTTATCGTACTGATGAAGACGGTACAATTATTGCGACTACAGATGGTAAAAATATTACTTTTGAAACGCAAATAACTGATACGAATGGGTAGGTGAGGAAAATGAAATTTGCAGTTGATAGAATTGAAGGCGACATTGCTGTTTTAGAAAATATTGAAACAAAAGAAAAAAAAGAAGAGAGGCTTTCTTCTTTACCCCCAAACACTCATGAACAAGCTATTTTAATTTATGAAAATGGCTTCTATTCTTTATCTAATGAAGAAGAATTATCTAGAAAAGATGCTCTAAGAGCGAAACTAGATCGTCTTAAAAATCTTAAACATTAGTCTTTAATTCTTTATAAATATCTTTTTTAGTATGAATAATATTTTTAGGTTTTATTGAAAATAATTTAACTATTTTGCTAGACTTTTCTAAATTTGTAACAAGAAACTTTACATCATTATAATAGAGTTTCTTTTTTGTTTTATCAGAAAGCTTTTTATAAGCATCTTCTAAATTTAAATCACTACTTTTATAATATTTATATTCATATTTAATACCATTTTCATCTTTTTTAGGAATAACTTCCTTTAAGTAAACCGTATACTTATCATTTGTAAAATCTATGCCAATTGCTTCGATGATAGCTAAATTATTTAATTCAACATATTCTGGTATTTTAAAAATAAATGCTCCTAATAAAACAAGTACTAAAAGAAAGAGCTTTTTCATTTATACTTCCCCCTTACAACATTTTTAGTAAGAATAGAATTTCTCTTACGAATCCGTTTATTTATTTTTACGATAGAGTCATTTATTTCATTTTCATCAATACTTATATAGTGATAGCCAAATAAACGAAGACTTATTATTTTATAAAGCATTATAATACTGCCAATAATTACTCCATAAATACCAAATATCGTGCCTAGTATTAATAAAAATATTTTATAATTTCTAAGGGCATTTACTAATTCTAATGATGTGAATATTAACGCCGCAATTGATGATATAGCAATCACAATAATCATAATGGGAGAAACTATACCAGCTGCAACAGCGGCATCTCCTAAAATTAAACCTCCAAGTATTGAAACAGCTGAACCACTAGTTGAGGACATTCTTACATCGGATTCTCTTAATATTTCGAAACAAACAATCATAAACAAAGCTTCAATATAAGCAGGAAAGGGGACAAAGGTTCTTCCTGCTTTAAGCATTAAAAGTAAGGGGAGAGGTACTAAATTATAATTTCTAGTAGTAATCGCAATATAAATAGCGGGAGTAAATACAGCAATTATAAAGGCAAAGACACGAATTATTCTAATAAAAGAAGCATTACTTGGCTTTTGATAATAATCATCAACAGTATGAAAGAAGTCTAAAAAGAAACTAGGCAAGATTAACGTATAAGGACTCATATCGACTAATATTACAATTTTTCCTTCTAATAAAGCCATAGCACTCTTATCAGGACGTTCACTCATCATAATAGTAGGAAAAAAACTTTTTCTACCTTCTAGGGCAAACTTCAAATAACTTGAATCAATAATACCATCAATATCAATTTGTTCTAGTATTTTACTAATATTTTCAACTAATTTATTATCGGCAATATTATTCATATAAAGAATGGCTACTTTTGTTAAGGTACTTCTCCCAATTAATAATGACTTAGCTTGTAAATCACAAGATTTAATTCTTCTTCTAATAAGACCTAGATTGGTATTAAAGTTTTCACAAAAACTATCTTTTGGACCATTGATTGCTAATTCACTTTCAATTGTTGTAATACCTCTATCTAAAAAGGCTTTAAATTCACTAGCATAAATTATTCCATAGACCATTATAATTAAAAAGCCTTGATTAACATAATCTAGTATTTCCTCTTTTTTAATTACCTTAATATTGGTATTAGGTAAAATAGCACATAAATTTTTTAAGTCTTTCTTTTTTAGTAAAATTAATTCTCGTAAAATAAAATCATTTATGCCCGTACCATTAGTTAAAACTTCATTAAATAAAATATTTACTTTTTTATTATCGACTAACACTTCTTTAAAAATATAATCTTCTGAATAACCAACTTGTTTTTTTAAATAATCTATCAGCATATTTTTCACCATTATTAGTATGAGAAATAATTGCTTTTATATGTAAAAAAGAAAGGAAAATTATGATATAATGACAAGGAGGGATACTATGCGAGTAAAAATAGAAAAGCTTGATAATTTTGGTAGAGGAATTACTTATCTAAACGGAAAAATTGCTTTTATTGAAAATGCTTTACCAAATGAAGAAGTAGAAATAGAAATTGTTAAAGAGACAAAGAAGTTTTTAGAAGGAAAAGTCATCAAATATTATGAAACATCTAAAGAAAGAATAGATGTAGCATGTCCTTACTATAATGTTTGCGGAGGGTGTGATCTTGAACATATCTCTTTAGCTTTAGAAAATGAATTTAAGGAACAAAAAATAAAAAATATTCTCCAAAAATTTGCCGGTGTTTCTAAAGCAATTAGTCCGATTGAGACAAAGGAAGCTTATTCATATCGTAATAAAATTACTTTTCACGTTAAAAATAAAAAAATAGGTTTTTATAAAAATAATTCTAATGATTTAATTGAAATAGATTATTGCTTGCTAGCTAATAAAAAAATTAATTCTTTAATAAAGCCTTTAAAGGAATTAGCCCAAAAGAATGATTTAGTAGAAATAATGATTAGAACTACTAACGATGAAAAAGAAGTGCTTATTCACTTAAAAGGAAATGTTTCTACTTATGAAGAAATTTTGCCTTTAGTAGATGTTTTAATAATAAATGACAAAGTAGTAACGAATTCATCTTCTCTAATAACAAAGATAGGAACAAAAAGTTATCATTTGTCAGCTACTTCTTTTTTTCAAGTAAATAAAGAATTAACCAAAGACTTATATGATGAAGTATTAAATGCAGTTAAAGCTAATTCTTATGAAAAAGTTCTTGATTTATACTGTGGAACAGGCTCTATTGGGCTATATATTAGTGACTATGTAAAAACAGTTATTGGTATAGATTATAATGAAGCTAATATAAAAGACGCTAAGGAAAATAAAAAACTTAATAAGAGTAAAAATTGTGAGTTTATATGTGCTAAAGTCGAAGATGTTATAGATAATTATTCTGATATTGACTTAATAATTGTTGACCCTCCACGTGCAGGCTTAAAGAAAAGTGCGCTTGATACAATTATAAAAATTAAGCCTAGATGTCTAGTATATATTTCTTGTGACGTTATAACACTTGCTAGAGACTTAAATTTCCTTAAAGAAAAATACAAAATAAAAATGATTAAGCCCTTTAATATGTTTCCAAGAACTTATCATTTAGAAAGTTTTTGCATTTTAAATTTAAAATAAAAGAATTTTAATTTATTTTTGCCAAATATATAAAAGAAAGCCACCTAACTTTAGCGTAAAATTAGGTGGTAACCTAAATATAGGCAACACTCAATAAACGAAAAAATTGAATGTTCCATTTTATTTTATGCAAGTTTCCTTGACATATTCATAATAACATAAAAAATGCTTTTTCGCAACCATTTATTATAAAGGTAATATAAAATACGTAGTACTTTCAATTTTTATCAAATCATAAATTATTGAATGATAATTAATTTAAAATAAGAACAAGCTTATTAAGGAGGAAGAAAAAATGAATAAAAAAACTTTAATGGTAGATATGGATGATGTAATAGTAACGGGTAATTTTTTAAATGTGGTTGAAACTTTTTTAGATAAAAAGATAGATATTAATACAGTAAAGTCTTACTATCTTCAAGATTTAATTCCTGAAGAGCAAAAGGATGCTTTTTGGCAATATATAAAAGATAAAGAATTTTATAAAAAGGCTTCATTATTACCAGATTGCTATGACGTATTAGAAAAATTAAATAAAAAATATAATATCTATATTGCTACAGCTTATATTTGGAAAAATGACGAAGCTGGAATTGATTTAAGTGGTAATCTTTTAAAAGAAAAGTATTATTTTTTGCAAGAGAAACTACCCTTTATTAAACCAGAACAATATATCTTTATAATAAATAAAAATATGCTTAATTTTGACATTAAAATTGATGATAAACCAAGTAATTTAGATAATGCTAACTTAAAAATACTTTTTTCTGCTTGGCATAATAAAGATTTGCCCTTAGAAGAAGAAAAAAAATATCACCGTGTAGAAAATTGGCAAGAGATATATGAACTTTTAAAATAATTTTTCAAATTATATTCCTAAAGTTTGATTTTTTTGTTATAATGTGAGTGATAATAAAAAGAGGGATCCTAATGAAAAGTATATTAAAATTTATTTATAAATTACTTTTAATAGTAGTCTTAGTTGGTTTAATTACTGGAGCTATTGACTATTTTCAATTAAAAAGTAATAATTTTCCTTTATTTGCTCAAAGAAACTATGAAGCTCCTAAGAAAAAAGAAACATTTAGAGGTCTTTTTTATAAGGCAACACGAATAATAAGTATTTCTCCTAGTGAGTCTCTTCCTTTATCAAAAAATGTTAAATTTTATCTCTTAATATTTGATATTCCTTTAAAAATTGATGCAGTTCCAATAAATAAAGATTTTACAATAAAAACGAAAAAAGATGAAAATTCTACTACCTCTAAATTATACTATTATAATGGCGCTACTAAGGTATATGCATATGGTCTAAAAGAAATAAATGTCAAAGATAAAGGACAAACTAAATCTTTAGACAAGGCCCTTGATAAAGATATATCAGTAATTGATAAGATAACGAATTATTTATTTGTAAGTAAAGTAATGCCTTCTTTTACGCAATATGTTGACATGGAAGAGACTAATTTTTCTGATAATGGCTTATCTATTATAAGATGCCAAAAACAAGATAATACTGATATTTATATTGGTCCAAGAACCATGGAATTTCAAGAAGATTTTTGTACTACTAAAGACGATATTCCTAAAGAACAATCACCTGATGAAATGCAAGAACAGATAAATCAAACAGTAGAAGGTCAAGATTTATCTCCTACTGAGTAGAGGTGAGTAGTAATGAAAAAAAAGATGCCATTGATTATACTTGCTATCTTTTTACTTGTTGCGGGTGTTGTTGGGTACTTTGGTTATAACTATTATATCGATGAAAAAGAGAAAACACTTCTAGAAGATGAAATGACTGAAATAGTTAAATATATAAATAATGATGATGTCGATATTGAAAAGATAAAAGAAATTACTGCTGAAGATATTACTACAGGTAATCGTTTAGCCGTTGAAAAGGCTCTTGAAAATTATATAATTGATATGGCAAATGCTATTAAAACATCCATAATTCTTTTAGATGATCAGCGTATGACTAATCTTTTAACCGCAGCTAATTATCAAAGTGATGGTCCTAATTTTATTAGCAGTAAAAATTATATTAGCGAAACTAAACAAAAACTTTTACAAAATAAAGAAAGTATTCTTATGTTAACTGATACTACCAAGGTAGTAGAATATTTCACTAATCCTACCGATGATGATTATTATGATGAAATGTATAAAGAGCTAGCTATTGGTAATGGTCTTGATATGAATAGCATTAGAGGATTTTCTGATTCAATTGATTCTATAATAAACCTTTTAGATGTTAGTGATGAAACATTAACTTTTCTAAGTCAAAATGTTGGTGCTTGGCAAATTCAAAATAATCAAATTTATTTTACTAATGAAAATCTCTTAAATACTTATAATAGCTACATAGCTAAAATAAAATAAAAATATTGCTTTTTGCCAAAAAGTTAATATAATAGGTAGATAAGAGGTGAATGAACTATGGAAAAAATATTATATTATGAGCTAGAAACATTATACGGACCATTATATATTTATGAGAAGTATAAAGATGCATCAAGGCTAAATAGTGAAATACCTGAAACAAGAGAATTCTTTACTCATGAAGAAGGTATAAGAGGGTATGATACTTTATCATTTTTAACAGACAGTACGTTTAGAACAAGAGAAAGGAATATGGAAGGCTATATAACAGCTGAATATATGAAACCTTTAACACCTAGTGAATTCCTAGTTAATGTTTTTCCTTATCTTGATAGAGAAGAACAAATGAAGCAAAAAAAGCAAGGTGTTTATATCATATTTGAATCTCAAAAAAATAATAAAGATTCTCAAATATCTTTAGATAATATTCCAATTGAAGAAGACAAAAATTTGGTTGCTAATAAAATATTAACAAAATATATAAATAATAAGCCTATCGAATGATGGCTTTTTTCTATGATAGAATTTTAATAAATAGTTGCCAATTTTTAGTAATTTGCTTTTCTTTATTTTCAAAAACATTTGTTCGTAGTATATTTATCTTGGTGATGAAAAATGACTAATAAAATCTATCTTTGTATTGACTTAAAATCTTTCTATGCATCAGTTGAATGTGTCGAGAGAAATCTTGATCCTTTTAAAACTGATTTAGTAGTAGCTGATTCTACTCGTGGTAAAGGAACTATCTGTCTAGCAATCACTCCTCAAATGAAAAAAAGAGGTATCAAAAATCGTTGCCGTCTTTATGAAATACCTAGTAATTTAAACTATATAATTGCTCAGCCTAAAATGAAGAAATATATCACTTATTCAGCTGATATTTATGCTATTTATTTAAAATACTTTTCTAAAGAAGATATTCATGTATATTCAATTGATGAAGTTTTTATTGATGCAACATCATACCTTTCTCTTTATCACCAAAAGCCTCTTGGTCTTGTTAAGACAATCTTAAAAGATATTTTTTTAGAAACCAAAATAACGGCTACAGCTGGTATTGGTACTAATCTTTTTTTAGCGAAAGTTGCCCTAGACATTATTGCAAAAAATACTAAAGAAAATATTGCTTTTCTTGATGAAGATACTTATTTAAAAACTTTAAGTAACTATCAGCCGCTTAGTGATTTTTGGCAAATTGGGAAACAGACTCAAGCCCACTTAAATAGATTAAATATTTATACAATGCAAGATTTAAGACAAGCTAATGAACGTCTTTTATACAAAGAATTTGGTATTAACGCTAAAATTTTAATAGACCATGCTTATGGTATTGAACCAGTAAGTATTGCTGATATAAAAAATTATCATCCTCTATGCGAATCTCTTTCTACTAGACAAACTTTATTTAAAGATTATCCTTATGAATCAGCTAAAAAAGTTCTAATTGAAATGCTTGATAATCTCTCACTGGAACTAATAAAGAAAAATTGTTTAACAACAAGTATTTCTTTTAAGATAATTTATACTAAAAATACACTTTGTCCCGTAACTATTCATAAAAAGATTTCTCCCACAAATAGTTTTACTAAAATAAAAATGCTTTGTTTAAAGGAATATAAGGAAAAAGTAAATAAAAATGTTCCTATTAGACGTCTTTGTATAAGTTTTAATGATTTAATTAGTAATGATTATAAGCAAATATCTTTTTTCTCAGAAAATAATTCTTCAAAAAATCTAGAAAATACTCTTAATTATCTAAAAGAAAAGTATGGTAAAAATGTTATTCTACGAGCTATTAGTTATACTGAAAATGCTACAGCTAGAAAAACTAATACTTTAATAGGAGGACATAATGCAGAATAATCGTTGTCATCTTTTCTTGCCAATGGATGCCCTAAAAGGTTATAAAGAAGCTTTAAGAGAAAAAGAAATAGTAAAAGAACCTCGTAAAACGCTTTTAGAAGATGAAGAAATAATTCTTTCTAATAAAATATTAAGCTTAAAAGAAGACATATTCGTACTAATTAAATATTATGATATTTATAATTATCAACTCATTAAAGGAAAAATTACTAAAATCAATTATACTTATAAATATTTATATATTTCTGATAAGAAAATAAATTTTTCTGACATAATTGAGATTATAATATGTTAAAATAAGTAGTATGAAGAGATGTAGTTGGGTAAATTTAAAAAATGAAATTTATATTAAGTATCACGATGAAGAGTGGGGTAAGCCTAGTTTTGATGATACTTACTTGTTTGAAATGCTAGTTTTAGAAAGCTTTCAAACTGGCTTATCATGGGAATGTATCTTAAATAAAAGAGCTAGCTTTAGAAAAGCCTTTGCCAACTTTTCCTATGAAAAAGTAGCTAATTTCAAAGATGAGGAAGTAGAAAAATTACTGCAAAATAAAGATATAATAAGGAATGAATTAAAAATAAAAGCAGCTATAAATAATGCTCAAGTTTTTATGAAAATTCAAAAAGAGTACCAAACTTTTTCTAATTATATTTGGCATTTTACCAATAATAAGCAAATAATAAATAAAACGGGGAATATCAAAACAACATCACCATTATCAGATGAAGTAGCCAAAGACTTAAAAAAAAGAGGTATGAAATTTGTTGGTAGTACTATAATTTATTCATACCTTCAAGCAATAGGTGTTATTAATGATCATGAAAAGACTTGCTTTCTATTTAAAAAAGATGATAATGAATAAACAAAGCAAATAAAACACCGCAAAGAGCCCCAACTAGATGTCCTAAATGCGAAACATTATCTTTCTTTCTTTTAAGTAAATTAATTACTTCAGAAATAATATAAAATAAACAAATAAGGACAAAAGTAAGTGGAATTTTTCCTTGTTCTATATTTACAAAAGAACTTAAAACAATAAACATATAAAGAATACCACTAGAACCATAGACATATTTTTTACTAAAAATAAAATTAACTATTCCAATCATCACGGCACAAATAAGCATCATTTTTAAAAGTAGAAGACTACCATATTTTTCTTCAAGTATAGGTCCAATTAATAAAATCACTGTAAAATTGCTTACTAAATGTTCAAAACCAGAATGTCCAAAAACATGACTAACTAAATTAAAATAGGTTCGTGGATTTAAAAGTGAACTTCTGCCTGATGAAAAAAAGATATCGCTCTTTTTATTAGTAATAGTCGCTAAGAAAAGAACTATTAAACAAATAAAAAAATAACCTAAAATAACTTTCGAATTAAAACTAAACATATCTATAAATTTTTTCATTGTATCTACCTCATACTAATTATAGCAGAAAAACCTAAATTTGCTAAAAAATATGATATGATAAAGAAAAAGCAACCGAAAATTTACAAAATTTCCAAGTAAACTTGCTTTTATGCAACCGTATTTTTTGCGAAAATTAAACATGAAAGAGGTGATTTAATGAAGTTTGGTGACAAACTAATAAAATTAAGAAAACAACATGGCTTATCACAAGAAGAATTAGCAGAAAAGCTAAATGTTTCTAGACAAAGTGTTTCCAAATGGGAAAGTAATAACACCTATCCTGAAACAGATAAAATTGTTCAAATATGTAATATCTTTGATTGTACAATGGATGATTTAATCAATGATAAAATAAGTGAAATTGAAAAAAGGGAGAGTCTTGCTAAAAAGAAATATCAAATTATAGTTGATTCCTTTTTAGATTTTATTGTAAAAACAGTTAATCTTTTTACATCTATGAAATTTTTAGACATTATTAAATGTCTCTTTGAACTAGGAATGATTGCCATAATATTAATGATAGCAGAAGTTATTCTTGATGCTACATTTTCCTTTATTATGAGAAATCTCTTTGATTTTATTCATGGTGATATGCGCTACTATATTCAAAATTTCTCAACAGGCATTATTTTTCTTATTTGGTTTATTATTTCGATAATCATAATTATTCATGTCTTTAAAATTAGATATTTAGACTACTATGATGATTATATGCAAAAATCGCCACAAAATAGTAAAACTATTTCTCTAAAAGAAACTAAAAAAGAAGATTTTCGTAAAAGAGAAAAAATAATAATTAGAGATGACAAAGACACAACTTTAGCTTTTCTAACAATTTTATCGAAGATAGTTGTTGGTATAGTTAAAATATTTGCTATATTCTTCTTAGTAATAGGCATATTTATTCTTTTTGGCTTAGTTGTATCTTTAATACTTACTCTTTCATTAGTAATTTATTCTGATCTATTTAAAGGTATTTCTTTAGGATTATTTGGTCTAATTGCCTTAGGCTCTATAATAATCTATTTATTAGGTAGCTTTATTCTAAAGAAAAAAATTGCTGTAAAGACAACTATTATTTGCTCTATTTTAGCTTTTCTTATTACATCTATCGCAACAGGAATAACAATTTTATCTTTTAAAGATATTGAATTTCAAACATCTTCATCCTTTGTAAATAAACAAAAATATATTGAAAACATTCCCTATACTGATAAGATGTATATAAATAATCATTATGATGATGAAGTAAAATATTTAATAGATAATACTAAAGGTAATATGATAGAAATAAGTGCATATTATGATGAAGCATTTAATACTATAAAGTTAAAACAGGATGATTATTTTGAGATGAATTCTTACAATTTACATAATTATCAAAATACAAAATTAAAAGATATTTATAAACGTTTCATTAAAGATTTAAATAATAATGTTATTACGGATTACATGGCTTTAAATATTACAGATTTTACAGTAACTGCCAGTGAAGAAGTTATCAATAAATTGCTTGATAATTATGGGAAAGTTTATTTATATGATAAAACACCTATTGATAATGGTTATTTAATTAAAATGGCTGAAAGTAGAGTTATTCTTCATAATAATAACTGCTTAATTGACTATGATATTTATAATGATAAGTTTAGTGTTTTAGATAATGATTGTGTATGTGAAAAAGAACTTTTAAGTACAAGTAGGGGTGATAAAACTATTTATAGTTGTCGCTATACTGAATAATTTCTTGACATAGCAAAGTAAAAAAGTTAAAATGTCAAAGGGGATGATTATGCACAATATAAGTAATAAGAAGAAAAAATATTTCCGTCAAATAATTAAATTTATTGATGAAAATGACATATATAGAGCTAAAAACTGGCTTGATGTTCTTCCACAAGTACCATATAAAAAATACTTTTATAATCGCATAAAAGAAAAAGAAACATCCCCAGTAGTAACAAATAAATATCTTGATTTAGGTCGCAATGCTCTAATAGAAAATGATTTTGAACTAGCCTATGATTACTTTACAGCAGGCAAATACTTAACAGAAAATCCTTTATTTGATTATTATTTAGGTAAAACCTTTTTCACTTGTGATATGCCTGAAGTTGCAATGAATTATTTTAATGACTATCGTTTTACGGGAAGTATAAAGTTGAATAAATGCTATTTCTATTTATTTATCATTGCGACACGTCTAGGTTATAAAACAAATAAAAAGTATATTCAAAAAGTAAGAGAGATTAATGATTTTTTGAACCTCGATTTTTCTTCAAAAAAGAAGTATGAAGAAAAAATAAATCTTCCTTCTAAAGAAACAAAAGAAGATTCTTGCAAAGAAGAAGTTAATTTGCATGATGAGGAACTTCAAGAAAAATTAGAGTATATTAAAAGTCTTTTACTAAGAAAAAAAGAACATGAAGCAAATAATCTTTTAAAGAAAATAAAAGTTTCAAGTAAAAAAGAACGAGAAATTTTAAATCAATTTGAAAAAAATAAAAGGTTATATCTAAATAAAGTAAAATAATTGCCAATAATTCTTTCATAAAGTATAATTATAATAAAGTAAGAGGTAGCTTATGAAGAGTAAAAAGAAAAATATTGATTTTTATCGAAATATAATAAACTTAATTGATAGTAAGCAATTAAAAGAAGCTGAAAGTATCATTAAAAATAATCCTGGCATAAGTAAAAAATATTATTTTTTAGAAAGAATTGAAGAACAAAAATTACCTACAAAGATCAAACAAAAATATTTAGATATTGGGCGTTATGCTTTAGAAATAGAAGAATATAAAATTGCCTATGACTACTTTTTAGCTGGAAAATATCTTTCTAAAAATCCTATTTTTGATTATTATATTGGTAAAACTTTTTATAAAGCAGGTGAGTTTACAGAGGCTTTATACTATTTTGATACTTATGCTGCAAATGGTAGCTTAAAATTAGAAGAGTGTTATGTATACCTTTTTTTAATTACTAAATGGAAAGGTTATGAGACAAGTAATGGTTATTTAAGAAGTGTTCAAAAACTTGATTATTTACTAGAAAATAATTTAAGCTACCGAGATATGATTGCTAAAGAAGAAAAAGCCTTACCAGTAGAAGAAATTTCTTATGAAGAAAATAAAGAATTTAAAAAGACACTTAAAAAAATAAAAAAACTTCTTTTACAAAATCAAGAAAAAGAAGCTAATAAACTACTTAAAAATTTAAAACCAACTAATAAAGACGAAAAAAGAAAAATAGATACTTTGATTAACAATCGTAAACTTTACTTAAATAAATTAAAATAATGTCTCACATAATAACATTACTAATATACCAAGAATAAAGCCGATTATTGTTGTTTTATTCTTTTTATACTCAATAGAATTTGGTAATAATTCATATAAAGAAATATGAAGCATTATACCAGCTGTCATAGCAAGAATTATTCCTAATATAAAATTATTTACGTATTTAGCAATAAACAAGTAGGCAATAACAGCTCCAAAAAATTCAGAAAATCCTGATATCAAAGTATAAAGGAAAGCTTTCTTACGATTATTAGTTGAATAATAAATTGGTACAGCAATAGAAATACCTTCTGGTATATTATGTAGGGCAATAGCTAAAGAAAGACTTAATCCTAAAGTAACATTTTTGTTAGTAGAAATAAATGTTGTAATACCTTCAGGAATGTTATGAAGCATTAAAACAATAACGGAAATAATTCCTAATTTATAAAGTTTATTCTTGGTAAAACATTCTTCTACTTTACTATCGACTAAAGAAGAAAATAATATTCCAAGGACAATGAAGATTAAGCAAATTAAAACTAGAGGTGTAACTTTAAAAATATTACCAAAGAGTAAAACAGCTTCTGGTATTAAAGAAATTAAAGAAATTGTCAGCATAACTCCACTAGAAAAAGCTAAAGAAAAAGAAATGACTTTATCTTTATACTTATTATTCAAATAACAAGGAAGTATTCCAATTATTGTTGAAATACCAGCCATAAAAGTAATTAAAAAACTAAATAATGTTCTATTCATACTAAAATAGTATGTTGGGAATTTTAAAAATATTAATTTTTTTTTGAAAGTGTGAGAAATATGAATTATGATTTAGAAATGCAAAAACAATTAGAAAAGATAACACCAGGGACAAAGCTCTTTTTACATGCTTGTTGTGCTCCTTGTTCATCAGCTGTTTTAGAAAGACTAGGAAATATTTTTACTATAAGTATATTTTACTATAACCCTAATATTACTGAAAAAGCTGAGTATGATAAAAGAGTAGCCGAAATAAAAAAATTTATTGCCAAATTTAAAACTAAGTATCCAATATCTTTAATAGAAGGAAATTATGAGCCAGAAAAGTTTTTTGCGATAGCCAAAAATTTAGAAAATGAACAAGAAAGAGGTAAAAGATGCTACAAATGTTATAAACTGCGTCTTGAGGAAACAGCAAAAGTGGCTGAAGAGTTAGGTTTTCCTTATTTTGCTACTACATTGACATTATCGCCTTATAAAAATAGTGATTGGTTAAATGAAATAGGAGAAGGATTAAATTATAATACGACTTATCTTTACTCAGATTTTAAAAAATATAATGGTTATAAAAGAAGTATTGAATTATCAAAAGAATATGATTTATATAGACAAAACTATTGTGGATGTATCTATTCAAAAAAAAGAGATTAAGCTTATGCAAAATCTTTTTTTCATTTGTAAGATTTTAATTCTTTTGCTAAGCCAAGTATATAATCTGCTGATACATTTAGAGCTACACAAATACTTTTTAAATGTGTAATAGGCATTATATTAATACCTTTTTCGTATCTAGCATATTGCTGTTGCTTAATACCTATCATTTTGCTTAACTCTTTTTGTGTTAAGCCTCTTTTTTCTCTAGCTAACAATAATCTTTCTGTATACATGTTATCACCTAATATACTTATATTATTTTTCACAACATTTGTGTTGACTTTTGAACACTTGTGTTGTAAGATAAAAGTACAATAGATATGTTGTATAATGCAGGTATTAGGTGATAAGAAATGAGCAAAAGACTTAATAAAATTATAGCAATGTCAATAATATTAGTAATAATTTTCATGAGTATAGGTTATTCTGCTTTAAATAAAAATTTATCTGTTAGTGGAGAATTAACTTATAGACCTAAAGGTAATATTAGAATCACTAATGTAACACAGGCTACACTAACTAATGCCACATTACAGTATGCTGATTTTTCTAAAAATGAAATAAACTTTGCTTATAGCTCAACTACTACTTCAGCTACTATAGCTTTAAAAGTAGAAGTAACTAATTATACTGATACAGAAATGGGTATTTTAAAAATAGAGAATTTACCAAGTAATGCAACAATTACAGACTATACTTTAAAGACAAAACTAACAAATACAAGTGGAGCTTTAAAAACAGGAATGTCAACAACTTTTACAATTACAATTAGACCAACTGCAGTAGAAACAAAAGCAATAACATTAAAGTTTGATTTTGAACCAGTTTATACAGTTAAATATATAGGCTTTAGTAGTACAAGTGGTTATAAAACAGAAGTCTTAAAAGGAGATACTTATAGTCAAAACTTTGGGAGTAATGGACCAGGAGCAGTATATATATCAATGGGAGGTAGTGCCGTAAGTAATTATACATATACAAATAAAGTATTAACAGTACCAAGTGTAAATGGAAATATAGAAATAACAGTATTAATGGCAAGTCACTTATATTATGATAATTCAAAAACTGGACTACCATGTGATGATGTGCAATGTGCACTAGATGAAATAAATAGAATGATAAAGTGAGGAAAAAGAGTATGAAGAAGATAAGAAAGAACATAAAAATGATAATAGGAATAGTAATAGGAGTAATAATATCAGTTACAACATCTTACGTTTTAGCAGCAACCTTAATAAATAGTAAAGATGTAGTATATCAAGATAATATGAGTATAGGGGCAACTAATGTCCAAAATGCGATAGATGGAACATGTTCAAAGATAGATACAAGATTGTCAGCAATAGAAGATAAGTTATATACTATTGAAAGTTTAGGTGATTATGTTTTTTCATTTTATGGCAAATCAACTATTTCTTATACAGGTTTTTCATTAACATTTCCGGCAAATTCATATTGTACTTTTAGTGTAAATTTACGTAGTCCAAATTCTTTAGCAATGGAGTTAAGAATATGTGGAAGTGATAAAAATTGTGATTCACCAAGTTTTATGTCTGCTCAACAAAGTGAGTCGCTAATTTCCGAATTAGCTATTAATCGTAGTTTTTATACTGAAAGTTCATTTACATATTATGTTTGGGCAAGGTACAGAGGTGAAAATAATGAGACCTTAAAATATACAGGCTTTTGTGCTACTAAAGTTAAGTAAAAGCTTTTGTTATAGATTATATCATTGCAAAAAACTGAAAATTGTGGAAGATAACCCCAATTTTTTTGTTGACAAAATAAGACGGGGGGGGGAGGCTGTCCGAGAATGAAATGTTTTTCAACTATAAAATCACTAAA
>CANQIM010000004.1 GCA_947624075.1 uncultured Bacilli bacterium
AAGTCCTTTGGCTTATTGCTATCATTTTATTACTCCTTACCCTATTGGTAATAGCAATAAAAATATGACACTCAATCAGCATTGATCGAGTGTCGAAACTAAATCTTTAGAGGCGACATTCACTTGCTCACAAATGTTCCTCTTTTTTATTTTATGCAAGTTTCCTTGACGTATTCATAGTAACATAAAAAAGAACTTTTTGCAAGTTCTCTATACAAAAGCTCGAAAAAGTTCGAACAGATTCGTCAATGGTGCCGATTAAAAGACTTGAACTTTCGACCTACTCATTACGAATGAGTTGCTCTACCAACTGAGCTAAATCGGCAACTAATATTATTTTAAACTAAAACTAGCAAAAAGAAAAGTATATTTGCTAAAATTAGACATAAAATAAAGTAAAGAAAGGATTGATTTTGTGAACAAATTATTAAGAAATATTTTTTATATATTTCTTCCTATTGTACTAGGTTCATTAGTTGGAATAATTATTTCTAAATATATGGATTATTCTCAATTAATTAAGCCACCACTTGCACCACCTAAAATATTCTTCCCTATTGCTTGGAGTATTATCTATCTTTTAATGGGAATATCTTATTATCTATTTAGAAAGAAAATTAATTTGAAGTATTCTTTTGAAGTAAAAATTTATTATTTACAATTAATTGTTAATTTACTTTGGTCGATAATTTTCTTTATATTTAAATGGCGATTTATTGCGATATTATGGATACTTTTCTTAGATTATTTAGTTATCTATATGATAAAACTATTTAAAAATAAAGTTCCATTATCAGCATATTTAAATTATTTCTATTTGGCTTGGATAATATTTGCTAGTTATTTAACGATTGGTATATATATTTTAAATTAAAAGACTAATGTCTTTTTTTAATGAAAAAAAATAGAGATAATTTTGTCTCTATTAAGATTTACGTGCTAAGAAAAATAATTTCTTTACAATTTTTATAGTCCAAGCAATCGTTTCAATTGTTTATTATCTTTCATTTTGGTTTTTAATTTCCAAGTTATTTTGTAGCTGATTCTAAAAGAGTTATTTTCTTTTCTTGACAATTTATTTCTATTTTAATTCCTAATGGTAGAATACCTGTAAAGAAAGCATGTCCTATATTAACGTTATAAATTACTGGCAATTTAGTTTGTTTATATTCAGCTAAAACTTTTTTATATACTTCTTTATATTCTTCATAGTATTTTTCTTGATGAGGCTTACCAACAATTATTCCTTTAATAACATTAAGAATTCCTTGTGCTCCTAAATTTCTTAAGTAAGTAGTTAAAATATTAGGATCTAGATGTTCATCACTCGTTTCAAGTAAAAGAATTTTTCCTTTCCACTCATCAATACTTGGCCAAAGAATAGTACCATTAATTATAGGAAAAACATCTATACATCCTCCAAGTAGTTGACCAGAAACAGTCTTTTCTCCTTGCAAGATTTCATAACCATGTTCTTCTTTTTTCATTTTCTTAGAAACATTAATATTTTCTATAGACCAAGGTACAAAATCATCTGACCAATATTTACTAGAAGGTATTTCATAGTTTTTACTATCTTTAAATAAAATATTTTTTAGAGCTTCACTCACGTTATCTGGCATTTTACCATAATCAGCTATTTCACACATAATAGATGGGCCATAAAATGATACTAAGTTAGCTTTATGCATCATAAAATGATTTACTGTTGAATCTGAATAGCCCATAAATATTTTAGGATTGCTTTTAATAACAGAAAAATCTATATAGGGAAGTAATCTAATTGTATCAGTTCCTCCAATAGCACAGAAAATACCTTTGATACTTTTGTCTTTGAAAGCATTCATCAAGTCCTCTGCCCTTTTTTCAGGATGATTATATAAATATGCTATTCCTTTTAAAGTATTTTTCATAACTACTACTTTTAATCCAAAATCATTTTCTAATCTTTCTTTAGCTATATCATATTTATGAATAAGGCTTTCTTCTCCTAAAAGACCTGTTGATAAACTTACTATTGCTACCTTATCACCTTTTTTTAATTTATTTGGTTTAATCATTTTCTTCACCTCTAGATTAAGTATATACCATTATTATTTTTTAGAAAAGAATTATTTATAAGTATAAACCTTTTTATCATCTAAGGCATCACAAACAGTATCAATTTCTTCATCAGTTAAAATAATGTCTTTAAATAGAGCTTTTTTTGTATCTTCTAAACTATTTGTATTCAAATTTCTTTTTACTTTATTTTTGGAAAAGATTACACCATTTATATTAATAGTTCTGCTAGTAGATGAAAATTTATCTAAATCAACAGTCCCTTCATCATCACTAATAGGGATAATGCCGTTATGAATATATTTAAATATATTTTCATCGTCTACATAGAAATTTTTTAAACTCAAATAAGACTTTAATTCATCACTAGTATTAATTTTTATGTTTAATGCTTTCAAAATATATAGTCTATCAAGCTTTTTATTATTTAAAAGGCCTAAGTTTTCTTCTAAAAACTTCTCCATACCTAGCTCTAAAAGTTTATCAATAATACTAATTAGGTCTTTTTCTTTTAAAAAGTTATAATTAGAAGTACTTTTCATGCTATTTAACAAGTTATATTTTTTTAATACTTCAATATTAGTAGAAAATAAAGTATTATCAATAAGTAAAATTTTAGCTGATGCAATAAAACTGTTAGGGTTTATATTTTCCTTTTCTAAAACTTTAATATTATTAGTTAAGTTACTATGTTCAATACTTGGTAATAAAATTAAATAATTATTTTTGATTAATTTTTTATTTATAATATTTCTTTCTAAATAAAGATTTATTTCTTCAATAATACTTAAAGAAGAATTTTCTAAAATATAAATTATAGTATTATTATCAAGATTAAATTTCTTTAGTAATTGTAAAGATTTATTTAAATCTTCATAAGAAATTCGTAATAATGAAGAAGATAGATAATTGATATTATAGCTATTTAGTAGACTTTGATATTTTATTTTTTTATTATTACTCAATTCTTTATGTTTTATATCTATATCTGAATATATTTTTTCATTATGCATATATATTAATTTTAAAGCATCAAGTCTTAGATATTCTGGTAGTTTTTCAATCATTTCTTGAAAATTGGTTATTTCAGTATTAGTAGTTGTTTCTAAAGTATTAATAAATTCTTTTAAAGGCTGTTCCTTCTTATCTATTTTTGCAAGACGAGATGATTCTTTTCTTTTTAATTTTTCATTATATTTAAAAAGAGTGTTAAGTTGGTCATAAACGTATTGAATGTGTTTTTGGATTTTTTTAGTTATTCTTTCTTGATATACTATGTCTTCGGTAATTTTGGGGTATTTAATTAAGGTTTCAAAATCACAAACTAGTTTTATATTCCCAATAATTCTTTTTACATCCCATATTTCAAAACCATATTTTTTTAGTAAATCGACTAATTTTACAATCATAGATCTATCTAAATCGTAATCATGAATGGTATTTTGAACTTCTAGAAAATCATTTTCTAGAAATTCAAGTACTTTATTATTATTCAATGTATTTGTTATTATTTCCTTAGGATTAGAGATACTAAAATTACTTATAAAGGCTGTTAGTAAATCAGTTTCATTTAAACGAATAATTTTTAAAATACTTTCACACATTAAATTTATATCATTAGGGTTAGAAATCTTTATAAGCTGTTTTACTGGTAATAATACTTCCCTAGCCTGTTCTAAAGTAAATTCATTTCTTTTACTTAAGAAAAGGCAAATAGCCAAATCATATAAATCAATTGTATCAAAGTCGCTAGCAACAATTCCTTTATATTTATTAGTAAAATTAGCAAAAAATTCAAGGAGTGAATTATCAGCTTTTTTTAGTTCTTCTAAATTATTTATTTCATCATTTATTTTTGATACTAATTCCTCTTTAGTCATTCTTATTCACCTTTACTTTTTCTTTCTCTTTTGAAGATGTAAGAATATTAAATATTTCCTGTTCATAAACTTTATTTTCTTCGATAAATTCTGGATTATCAATTAAAGCTTTAATAACATCTTTTACAGCAAAGTAATCAGTAACTTTTTGATCAAGTGATGAACGATAACCATTATCATTAGTAGTTTTTTTAATAAAAGCTGATATAATGGCATAAGTATTTTTAGCAAGTCTTTCATAAAGAACTCTTACTTGAAAACCTTTTACTTCTAGTATGCCTGTTATATTATCATTGTTTTGAAAACGTTTAGCATTTTTAAAAGTGCCGTTTTTAATAGATAAAATTAAATCTAAAAATGCTGGGTAATATTCTAAAGGCATTTTTTCAAGTTCGTTAATTACTCTAATATTACCACTTATTGTAGGTATAAATATCAAAGTATTTTCAACTGGTAAGTCTTTTTCTTCATTGGGTAAAAGAACATTTTTTAAGTAAAGTAATTTTTCTTTTTCAAAAGCCTTTTCTTCTTCAAAAAGGATTATCTCCTCTTGAGATAAATCTTCATCTTTAATAAATCCTTCTATGTCACTGATACTTTTAATTACTTCTAATTGTAATCGGTATATAATTCTTTCATAATTGTAATTACTTTTTTCTGGTAAAATTTTGGGAAACATTTCCTTTAAAGTTTGCTTAGTTAGCTTATTTAATTTTTTTAAATAAAATGCTATCTCTTCTTCAAAAGCGTTATCTTTAGTTATATTAGTAGTTTCGTTTTTAGCTACTTCAAGAGGTTTATTTAGCACTATTTCACACTTTTCATCAGAAAAATTAGTCATCTTAGATATTTCCTCTAACTTTTCTTTCATTACTGCTTTGTTCTTGTTCATTATAACTAGAAGTTTTTCTAAATTTACATCATCTAAGTTAGCTTGTATAAATTCCATGTATTATTCTAAAACCCCTTTCAAAAAATAAGTAGTCTAAAAACTACTTAAAATGATCTCTTTTTATTTTATACTTGCACAAATTAATGTATCTTCAAATGTTTTTGGTGTAAGAGCAATTTCTAATGATTTAGAAGCCTTACCATTTTTTATATTTTCAACAAGGTTATATTCAATATCAACATAGTCGTTTTGTTTAAGAGAAGTCTTTTCAAAATTTATAACTTTGTTGAAGGTAATTTCATTAGTAATATCTTTAACAATTAAAATAGTAGATCCATTTTCTAAGCCTATAGCTTTTTCAACTATTCCAATACTTTTAATAGTTTGATTTTGTGCATTATTAAGACTTTGTTTTAACATACAAACACCCCTTTCTTAAATATGGCTTATTATTATAGCACAAAAGGAGCATCTTGACAAGTAAAATTCTATTTATGAAATGTAACTTAGCTAAATTTTTAGTTTTTCTTAAAGACAAACACATTTATAAAAATTGAATTTAACATTCATAAAACACCTTTTATTTGAATATATATTAATTTTCCTAGAAAAATAATTGGCTTAAGAGTTAAATATTTTCGTATAGTTAAACATTAATATAAAAATTAGTTACAATATTTCTTTTTATTTTTGAAGTAGTATTTTCTTTGATGGAAAAAATAGCTAACAGTTTATTTTGAATATATGTTACACAATCTTTATATTTATCTTTTATTTTATCATTGCCCATACATAAATACCAAAGATGATCAATTATCCAAGACTGATCAACTGTTTGACCATCATACGCATCAGCTAATAAGAGTTTTATATAGTCTTTTATAATTTTATCTATTTCCTCATCCAATAATCTGACTTTTAAAACGTTATAAATTGTTTCAAAAATTGCAGTCATGTCACTTTCTGTCAAAGCAAACTGACAGTTTAAAATTTTACATTTTTTGACTAAATCATTATTTAATTCTTCTAAATACTCCTTAGAAAGCATTCTTTTGCCATGTGCTTTATTATGTAATTTTAATAATATATTATATTGTAAATTGTTCATAAAATCTCACCTAATTTAATAATATCACAATCAAAAACAATAACAAAGAAAAACAGCTAATTAAATTTAATTAACTGTTTGAAGAATCTTCTTCTTTCTTTTCAACTATGACTTCTTGATTAGGTATATTTTCTTTACTTTGATTATTTTTATTATCTGTACTTTCTTTAGGTTGAGTATTTTCAGATTGAGTATTTTCTACTTTTTCTTCAGCAATGGCAGGAGTTATTTCAACCTTTGGAGAATTATCATTTAAAACGTTAGTTGTTTTTTTGTTAAATATACTTATTCTAAAGTCATTTGTTTCTCTTTTTAGAGCTTGATAATATTTTTTCTTAACGGCACTACTAGAAGATAAGTTACGTTTTTTATCATTAGTATCATTGATTAGAGCTGTTTTAAATTCTGCTTTAATCTTATCTGCATCAACATAATCATCATTACTCCACATTTTTGCAACATTTTTGTAATTATTTAACTTATATTCTCTAAATGTGATGGTACTATTTTTGGTTATGTAACGTAATGCTTCAAGATCTGTTGTCTTTAATTCAGGTCTATTAGTATGTTTTCCTATATAACTTTGTGAATAGTAAGCCATATAACCATCGTAATAACCACCTATTCCAGCCATCTCCCAAGCTAACCATTTAAAGTTAGGACCATCTGGACGACTATTATCGGCATGTGGTTGATACCAACGAATGTTATATAAAGAATCTGTACTAGCTCCTGGACCAATAACCAAAGTATCCTTTACTCCTGGGCGTAACATTATTTGATTGTCCCATAAGCTTTCCATGTTAGTAAGATGCATATTTCTAATATCATCAGCACTTACTAAACGATAACCAACTGTAGAATCTCCTGCTTTTTTAATAGCTTCACTTTGACCTTCTAAGTTAGGGTAATAAACTTGAACACAAAGTTTAGCTTGTTGCTCTGGTGTTAATTCTAAGAATGCTTGAGCTTCAATATAATCTAGGAAGTCATTAGTTTCAATAAGCTTTTTATAGAAATCTTTTAACTCAGCATCTGTATCAATTCTATCGATTGTAAAGTTTTGCGTCATATCTTTTGTAGATTCAAAGTTTTCCATAATATTTGGACTAATCCAACCTGGATTATAATATTGTTGGAGATTTCCAGCAGTATAGTCTTCACTATCACCACGACGACCATAGCCTTGTAAGAAAACCTTACTATCTTGGTTATGTAGTGTTTCATGTGTTGCGACATGGAATGAGCCTATTAGTTTAATAACATTCCAGTAAACTTCAAAACCATTGGCGTAGGCTCCTGTACCATTAGAAGCAGGCCACTTATTAACAGCTTCAGCAAAGTATTTATGATAATTTTCTGTAGTTTGATTTGGATTGTTATAAACTACTATACCATTTTCATCATAAGTACTACGGATATCATATTCAATATCATGGTATGGATTCATATGTTCATAACCAACATATTTACGAGCAAAAGTATAGAAGTTTTTAGCTTGACGTTTCAATGTTTCAATATTAGCTAAGAATTCTTGCATGTCTTTAGCCTCACGATTATATGGATCTTTTACATATATACGTAGTGAACCATACATTACTTGCGTTGGCATAGAAATAATGTACATTGAATTCTCTGGTACTGTTAAGGCTGGTAAGAAAGTATTTTGAACATTACTATTATTTCTTATGTGATCAAAATATGTATAGTAAGTATCAGCATAGCCAATATCTACTTCTTCATATAAGCCACCTTTGAAATATTCCTTAAACCACTTATCACTAGATTCATAACCAGCTAATTTAGTGTAATAATCGAAGAAGTAACCTAAATTACTTAAACGAGTATATTTAGCTAAATTATTATTATAGAAACTACCAGTTACATTGGTTTTAGCTCCACTATTTACCAATTCTTTAGAAATATTTTCCATAGTCATTCTAATATCAAACATTTCATTGGCATGGAACATAATTGTATCAGCCATATTTATTTCATTGAAATCAATATTATACCAATACTTAAAGTAGTTATAAGCATAAAGCATTTCTTTTAACTTTTTAGTATCAACTAGACTTTCAGCAATTAAGTTATCTAGAATATCGCTGTCAAAAGTAGGCATATAGCCACTATTAACTAGAGATTTTTCAATAAAGTCTAGCAAATTATTTTTAGTGTACTTAGTATAGAATTCTTTGTATAATCGACTATCTTCATCTGGGGTTAGTGAATCTAAATCTTTAGTATAATCATAACTTGCTACCTCATCATAAAGCTTTTTAATGATGCTAGCATTTTTATCAACGACAAATTTATTGTAGTTATAACCAACATTTAAGTCAGAAACAACATAAGATGCAACATTACCATAGTAATCATCAAAGTCAACATTATGAATTTCTTGGGTTCCATCATCGTAAACAATACTAATCTTGGCAATAGAATCATAATCTTCTGTCGTTAAGATAGAAACTAATTTACCATTTTTATTATAAGGCAAAACATATTTAATTGGCTTTTTATTTAAATTACTATTTATATCAATTTTGTTACCATCTGTTAATAAATCTTTAGCATCGAAGAATGGCATTAATTTATACATATTATGATAGATAAATTCTCTATCTTTTTGATATGCTGCTAATTTTGATAATCTATTAAAATCAGGAATGTAAACATTGGAATTAACTGGTTTTGAACCATTATCATTAAATGATGAAGTTATTCCTTTTAATGTTGGTAGATTTGAACTAGTTACATTTTCAATGTTCCAAATTGAACTATCAAAGTTAAGTTTTTTAAATAAGGCTGTATTTATGTCATCTTTCTTTATATCAATTGTTGCTTTATGAGTATTTTTTATGGATTTACTATCTGCTAATTGATAATTATTTTCAGATGTGGCCTCTAAAGTAGAACTTTTTTCATTATAGATAGTGAAAATCTTATTTGTTGTACTTAGTAAGCTAACGTTATTTTTCAAGATAGCGCTTCCTCTACTTATAATGCCACCATTTCCTTCATATTCAGTATGACCAAAATATGGAGTAATTGTCATATTAACGATGTTATTAGTTATTGTAGCATTATTGCTAGCTTGAGAAGCTATACCACTTGCATATTTCCAAGCGGATGAAATATTTCCTTGAACATAACAGTTAGATACAGTTGAAGCATTTAAGTGAGCAACAACTCCACTTATATTTTGACTTGTATATGTCGTATACATATTAATATTTACGGCACTACAACTATCAATTAAAGTTTGTTCATTTGCTCTTAAAACAAAGCTTGCTATATTATTTCCACCATAGATAGAAATATTATCAATATGAACGTTAATTATCTTACTACCATAAGCATCTAAAGCGACAACAGCTTTATCACTAACAGAAGTAGCTCCAAAACTTGCACTCTTGAAGACAAGGTTTTTAACTTGGGCTTTTCTTAATGTCTTAAATAATGGCTTATGTAAATTACTTATTGTATGTCCATTACCATCTAATACTCCTTTAAATTCAAAATCTACTAAAGTATTAGAACTTGTATCATAATCATCTAAATCATAGTCTTTATTTAAGACAAATGTTCCTTCTGGATTGGCTTTCATTTGCTCAACAAGAGATTTAAATGAACCTTTGTAAGAATAACTTGCATCTTTTAAGATATCAAGTTCAACTACTAATGGTTTTAATTCATTATCTGTATAAACCATTGCATCATCATAAGATAATGTAAGAAGTAATTTACCATTTTCAACTTTGTAATCAGTTATCTCACTATAGAATGTTGGTAAGTCTTTCATAGTTACTTTAACTAAACTATTACTTATAACATCTAAATCGTCAAGACTTATACTATCAATTCTTTGGACACTACCATTATTACCATAGTTAAATAATTGAACATCTACTATATCTTTCATTTCAATATAGCGATTTACAGTAGTTATAATTTTATAATAAATTCTATCTTCACCAGTATTACTTGTAGAATCAAATTTATTTGTATCACGATCATAAGTTGCATAAACTGCTACGAAATATTTATAAGCATTTGTTTTAGTAAAGATTACTTTATTTTCACCAAGAGTTAAATTAGTATTACCAACGATATTAACATCATTTCCATATTCATCTTTGATTTCTATTTTTACTTGTTTACGTGATATATCAGGATCAGAAACATTAATATCTAATTCTAATTGATCAGCATTACTTGCTACTTCTTTATAACTGAAATCTTTTACTTGAACAATGTCTTTTAATATTTCTACGTCTATATTATTTTTAGATATCGTAACAACATTACCACTATTTAATGTAACTGCTTCAATCTTAGCATTTACAACTCCTGCTTTATTATAACCTTTAATTACTAAATTATAAGTTTCATTAGCATCTTTTTCTACAGCATATTCTTTACCATCTATTTTTATAGAGGTTATATATAATGAATGATTTACTTGAGCTTTGAAAGATACATTTATAGCTTCATCTTTTTCAAAGTATTTAGTTTCTACTGCATTACTATTAAATGTTTTTATATCACTGAATGAAACATTATAATCGCTAGTTAAAATAAATGGACGTTCAAAAATAGGATGATCTTTATAAACATTTTGATCTGTTGTTAAATTATTTAAAAGATTACTATCTAAATCATATTCAGCTTTAATACTAAAGTTTAGTAATTTATCTTTAGTAACTTTGAACTCTAATGTATTTTTACCTACTGCTACTTTTTGTTTTTGAGAAGCAACTTCAGCATAAAGGGCATCATTTCCTAAAACATGATCTGGATCTTTTACTTCAAAAGTAAATTTAACTTTATCATTTTTCAAATCATTAGTTGTTTTGAAGTTTTCAATTGTTGGTTCACGTTTTAAGACATCAATTTTATCTGTTCTTGTAAACATTTCAGACGTATCATTACTAAAGTTAATTTGCGTAATCTTAATTTCTTCAACTCCTGCTTCATTTTGAGCTGTGTAATATACTCGGTAACGGCCATTATCTTGTAATTCAACTGGATATTCTTTACCATTAATCACAACTGTTGTAATGTTAACAGCATTTTCTTGATTAGAATGATCTTCAGCATCAACAAAGACTACTTTTGAACTACTTATTGCATAGTCGATTGTAATTATTTCATTTTGTTTAGGATAATAAGTAGAAAGTTGACTATCTCTAATTGATGTATTAATAATGGAATCAAATTCAGCAGTTGCGAATAATTGTTCTTCTTTAATAAAGCCTGTAATAATCATCTTATCAGCAAAGACACGAAGAATATATTTTGCTGTTGGTGGATTTGGAATGTTAAATTCAACGGTCTCTTCATCTTTTTTGACATATTGTGTTTCAAGTGGATGATTTTCAAAGTCACTTAAAACAAACTTCAAGTCAGATCTAATTTGACCATCGTCATCATTTATTTTGAATTTAAATTTAACTTTTTGAGTAGCAATATTTTCTGCTATATCAGTAATAGAAATTGAAGCATCTTCTGGTTGAATTACTAACATTACAGTTTTATTAACATCAAAGGCTTTATCGTTTTCAAGGATAGCTGTTTCAACCGTTAAGCTCTCAGCATCAATACTTTTAGCTTGATAATCTATTTCATATTTATTATCTGTTTTATGAGTTACATCATACTCTTCACCATCAATAATAACTTTTTTAACTTTCAAGCCAAGAGCATTACTTGATTTAAAGCCAATTTGAAGGACTTCTTTGACACTCATAAGATAATAATCATAGTTAAGGGCAAAATCAAACTTATAGTCTACATTACCAATCAATTTGATATCTTCAGTAAATATATCAGCATTTTCATCAGTATTTTTAGCTTTACTATTACCAAGTAAGTTGTAGGTTGCATTTACTTTAACACTATAATTTTTGTTTAATTTAAGTTCTAAATCACTAATCTTAAATTTATAATTAGATTTTGTTTTATCCAATTTTTTAGTGATAACATTAGCACCATCACTAATAGTAAGAGTTGAATCTTTTGTAATAGCTTGATCTGGATCATTTATCTTGAAAGATAAAGAATCAGTTGCTTCATCAACAATGAAGTGTGTAAGAGTTGGAACACTCTTACGAATAGTTACACTTATAGGTGTTTTATCATCTACTTCGTAATTTGAATTACCAAATTGCATTCTAGTAACTTTGTACTTAACTAATCCAGCTCCAGTGGTAGCTTTTAGTGTTATTTGATAAATATCATTGTCAAGCTTTTTAGCGGCATAAGAGAAGTCTCCTATGAATATTCTTCTTAATTCTTGATCAATATTAGTATTAATCTTATAATTTAAAACTACATCTTCACCTTTATTTACAATTTCATTATCTGTATATTCTTCAATGATATTAACACGTGGATCAGAAACTTTTTCCTTAGTAAATAAACTAATAGTTTCAAATGTCTTGCCATCGCCAATATCATACTCAGCTTTTAATTCAATAGTATAACGATATGTTCTTAATAGAAGCATTTTTATGTCTGTAGAGTCTAAAGCAATTTCTTGTGTTGTTACTAAAGCTCCTGCACTATTTTTCATATAAGCTGTTAATTTTGTTATAGCCTTGTCAGGATCAGCTAATTTATATTCAATAATACCTAAATTATTAGCTAAATCTTCATTGATGTCACTAGCAAAGGAAGCTTTTGGAACAACATTTTCATATACATAAGTTAGATTACGATTAACTTTATAGGATTTTCCTCCCATAAGAACACTCTCAACAAGGATAGTATTATAACCTTTTTGTTTAGGAGTCAACTCTACTTTATAAGTATTACCTTCTTTTTCTACGTCATAATCAACACCATCAATTCTTACTTTGGTAACATCTTCATAAGTTAAAACTTCATTTTCAAAAGTTAATAAAACTTTATTACCATCAGGTACACGTTTTGGGACATTTAAATGACGAGCTATGAAATTTGATTCAGCTTTTTTCGCTATTTCTAAAGGCTGTGTTAAGAATATTTCATCAGTCTCATAAAGATTATCATTATCAATACTATCTAAATTATAATTTCTTTCAATAGTTAAATTATATTTTTCTCCAGGAGTTAATTGAACAGTAAAACTATTTTTACCAGAAACTATTTTTTGTCTTTTTATTTCCTTATTTTTACTATCTACTACAAAAGCATAACTATCAACTAAAGCATTATCATTGTCAGTAACATTGAAAGCTACAGTAACAACAGCTTCTTCATTAGAAATTGCAACATCTTCATAGATTGGCGCATCTTTTAAAACATCAATTTCTATTGGTGAAAGTTTAGTTGCAAATTCATTAGATGTAATCTGTTTACCACTTTCTAAAGTAATAGCTTCTATTTCTAATGCATGAAGGCCTACTTTACTCTTACCACTAATAGTAGCATAGTAAGTAGTTATACCATTATTACCAATTTCACTTGTAACATCATACCATTCACCATTTGATGACTTATCATTTTTATCATTTATTTTAATTCTTATTGGAGCAAGTGCTGTTTCATTACGACTATTAAAGCTTAGTAAGATAGCTTCATTTTTAGAGAAATATCGAGTCTCTTCTGAACTATTAAATGTTTTTAAGTTTGCTATTTCTAATTTATAATCTTTAAGTAATCTAAAGCTTTGAACAAAAGTTAAGGTAGCATTATTAATATTTTCAGAACCTGGTAATTGATTCATATCTAAATCATAAGGTACATTTATTGAAAGTGTATTTGCAACATTTGGTTCTACTTTGAAAGATACGTTGTTAGTACCAGTATTTACTTCTTTACAAACATCGCCTACACAAGCAGTACCCACTGAAGTAGCACTATCTACATCTACTACATCAAATGTAAAGTTAACAGTATTAATTTCTACTCCATCTTTTTCAAAAATATCAGTCGAAGTAAAGTTTTCAATTGTTGGAACAGTTTTTAAAACATCGATTTTTTCAATATATGGCTTTGTAGAAATATCGGCAGTAACTGTTTCAAAGTTAACAGCAGTTAACTCAAGACTTACTACACCAGCTTCATTAGGAGCAGTATAGTTTATTTTATAAATACCTTCCGCTATATTTTCAGCATCATATGAAACATTATTAATTACAACGCTCTTAACATATTGTTCTGTATTAGAAAGAATTTTATAAGTTAAATCAATTTTTTCATTCTTTTGTGGATATAAATTAGATATTTTATTAGTACTTATTTCAACTATTGGTCGAATAGTTGCTTTTTTAGAACTTAATAATTCTTTAGTATGAGTCTTTCCATCTATTAAGTCATAATCAGCTCTTATTTCAATAGTGTAGTCATTAGCTAACAAATTACTGAATGTTACTTCACGAGCATTTCGATCTAATTTTATTTCTTGTTTTACGTTTCCTGAAGCATCTTTTACTAGAGCATATAAATTAGTAAGGGTTGTATCTTTATCAGTAACATCAAAAGTAACTTTAAATTCACTTGTTACATCATTTGTAACTTTTAAATTATCTATTATTGGTTTATTTTTAAAGATAGTAACACTTTTTTCTTGCTTAAACTCTTTATTATTTTCGAGTTTTGCCTTAGTAAGATTTAATACTAGTCTTTTAGTATCTTCAATATCAACGTCAACGGAGTAATAATCTCCTTCTTTTATGACATTATATTCTTTCTCATCTATAGTAACTGTCTTTAAATCATAAATTGAACTATTACTACTAGTAAATCTTAGTGTCACAAATTTATCTTCTAAATTTACAAAAGTCACTTCTAAATTATCAATAGTAAAGTTATAATCTTGGGTGCTTAAAATTTTAATATCTTGTGATAATAACTCTTTATCAGTTATGATATTATCTTCACCATCTAAAGAATCTCTATCATAAGTTGCGAATACTTTAAAGGTATAGTTTTTATTTGATTTAGTTGTAAAAGTAACATTGTTTGTTCCCTTAGCAATTTTATTTGGTGTAACTTGAACTTTATTACCATCTTCATCAGTTACTTCTACTTTTCCTTTTGTTAAGGCAGTATCTGGATCATTTATAGTAAATGATGCCTTAACTTCGATATCATTATCAGTTTCTTTTCCTTCAAGATATTTAAAATCTGTTAAAGTAACTTCATCTTTTAAGATATCAACGGTAACTTTATTATTAGTTTGTAGTTTTATTTCTTCTTTATTATTTAGAATAACCGCATCTATTGTAATTTCTTTTTCTCCAGCTTCTTTTACGCCATCAATTACTGCTGTGTAGAAATTACCTTGTCTAGTCAAATCATACTCTTTACCATCTATAATAGCTTTTTGTGGTGAAAAGATAGCCGCTGTGCCATCTGGATAAACAGATGAAGCTTCAAATTCAACAGTAATCTCTTGATTTTTATCAAAATATTTAGTAGTAGTTTCACCATTTTTAGTAACTATGTTATGAACATTAATGGAAATTGGAGGAATAAGAATAGCTCCCCAACCACCAAGGCTTTTGTCAGTATAATAATTGTCATTACCTTCCTCAGAGTCTAAATCATAAGTTGCAGATGGTCTAAAAATAAAGTATTGTTTTTCTTTAACTTTATAGTATTTAATTTCATTATGACCAACACTTATCTTTGGTTTAGTATTTCCATCTTTATCTTTGAAACCAGCAAAATAAGCATAAGCATTAATTTGACCATTTTTATCTTTTAATAAAGCATTATCAGGATCATAAAAATCAAATGTTATAGTCATAGTTCTATTATCAAAGTTTGGAATTGAAAGGAAATTATTAATAAACGGCTTTTGTTTTAAAACATAAACTTCTGTAGTTGGTTTAATATTTTTAGTCTCTTCCCCTACTTCAATCGTTTCATTAGCATAGATTATCTTTTGAGCTGTTATTTTTTCTAATCCTGCTTCTTCTTTAACAGTATAGGTAACTTGATAAGTATTAGCGTCTATCTTTGTTGCTTCATACTCTTTCTTATTAATAACTATTTTTTCTACTTCTTCTTTAGTATTAGCTATTATTTTATAAGTTAAAGTGACCTTTTTAGCAGCTTCCTTGTCTTTATCTAAAACATTACGATGATTTGAATAGCGGTCTGAGGAACTAACAGATAATTCTTCAAGATCAATTTTTACATGGCCTTCGACTTTATCTAAAATGTTCATTTGATAAGTATTACCATCTACTAAATCATAGTCAGCTAATATTACAACTTGGTAAGTTCCAACATCTAAGTCGCTAAATATAACTTCAGTTGCTTTATTTTCTAATGTTAGTGTCTGTAAAATATTACCTAAGTTATCTCTTAATTGAACATAAAGATTAGTGATAGTTTTAGATTTATCATTTATTTTAAAAGTAGCTTTTAACGTTTCTTTAGTAGAATTTTTAACTTCAAAATCTGATATAGTTGGAGCATTTTTAAATACAGTCATAGTATTATCTTTTTCTATATTGAAAGAATGTCCATTACCTAAAATTACATTAGATAAAGTTAGCTGTGTTTCTTCACTATTTTCCAATATAACTTCAACTGTATAAGTGTTACCATTTTTAATAACATTATACTCTTTATCATTAATTATTACTCTTTCAATATCAAAAATCGTTGTATTAGTACTTTCAAATTCTAAAGTAACTTTATTTTCGTTTTTATTTACATTAACTATTTTTAAATTAGAATATGTAAAATTATAATCGTGAACAACTTCAATAACACCGTTTAGCAAATTACTTGTTACTTTATTATCTTTATTTTCTAAATCACTATCTAAGTCATAAGTTGCTTCTACAACAAAGTTGTATAAAACATTCTCAGCAAGATTCTTTATTTCATACACTTCTTTATTAGGTGTTGCTTCTATTTCTTGAGTATGACCTTCATTATCAGAAATAATAATTTTTCCCTTTATAAAGGCTTTATCTTCATCATTTATTTTGAATGATAATGTTGGCGTTTTACCATCATCATCAAAAGTATAAGAATCAATTGTTGGTGCATCTTTCAAAACATCGACTGTCGTTTTCATTGAAGCTGCTATTTTTTGGCCATTTATTGTAACACGTGTTAATTTAATATCTTCTACACCAGCTTTATCTTTAACTTTATATGTTACCATGTAGACATTACCACTTGGCGCTAAAGTTTGATAATTATTACCATTTATTTCAAAGTTTGTTACAACATCCTTAGTATTAGCTTCAACTGTATAATATAAGACTATTTCTTCATTTTTAGTTGGGTATTTATTATTTAGACTTACTTTAGTAACCTTAACTGATAATTCTATTGTAAATTCTGTTGAAGAAAGTAATTCTTTAGTATGAGTTTTACCATCAACTAGGTCGAAATCACCCAAAATTTCAACTGTATATTTACCTGCTTCTGTTATATCTTCAAATGTTACTTCTTTTGAATTGTTAGGAAGTTCTTTAAATGCAACTACTTCATTATCACTATTTTTCACTACTGCATATTGCTTTTGCAATACTTTAGCTGTATCAGTAAGTTTATATGTTACAGAAACATTCTTTTTAGATGAATCTGTTTTAGCTTTTAAATCAGCAATTTGAGGAGCATTCTTAAAGATTTCAAAAGTAGCAAAGTTGTCACTAAATTCTTTAGCGTTTTCAAGAATAACTTTTTCAATATGTAAAGTCTTATTAGTTGGACCTAACAAAGCGACCTTTACTAGATATTTATTACCTTCTTTTGTAACATCATAAATTTCTCCATCAATTAATACTTGTTTAACTTCATAATCTAACACATTAGAACTACTAAATTCTAAAGTTAAGCTACTTCCATCAGAGGAAACTTCTCTAACTTTAGCTTCATCAAATGTAAAGCCATAATCAACAATAATTTCTTCTTCTCTATCAATAAAGGTTTCACTATTATTATTTACTTCACCGGTAAAATAATTTAATTCATTAGTATCAAGATCATAGTCAACTATTAATTTAATTTTATATATACCATTTTCCTTAATAGCTAAAGAGTAATTATTTTTACCATTTACTATTTCTTTACTAAAAATAGTTTTATCATTTGCATCGGTAATTAATAGTAAACCTTTAATCAAAGAATCATTACTTGCTACAACAAAAGAAACATCAAGTTTAGAATCTAATGCAACTGCAAAATCACTAATAGTTGGTTTTTCTTTTAAGACATCAACTTTAGTAGTATAGTTAATAGTCTGCTTTTCATTAGTAAATTTAACAGAAGTTACGTGAATTTCTTCAAGACCAGCAGCATTTTTTACCTGATAATTAACTTTGTATTTACCATCACCCATTAAGGAAACAGGGTATTCCTCATTATTTATTATCAAACTTTCTACATCTTCATTTATATTTGTTTCAATAGTGAAGTATAATTCAATTAATTCATTCTTTTTAGGATAATAATTAGAAGCTCGTAAAGAAGTAATATTAAGACTTTTCTTTTCTTCAACTACAACTTTATCTTTTGATTTATTAGCGTCGTTATTTTCAGCGTTTGTTTTAATAATATTGCCATCATTAGAGGAGTCTTTTTCGATATTTGTATCTTTATTATTATCTTCTTCATCTTTTTTGTAATCAACTTCAATATTTTGAACTTTTAATAAGTAATTTTGCTTCTTTTCTTTATAATCTTTATTTGTAAGTAAAAGGGCTATGACAATTGCTAATAAAGTAATAACAGTTGTACCTAAAATAGCGTTTATTTTCTTTTTATCTTTTGATTCTACTTGGACATTATAAATAATTAAAGCTAAAGCTAAAAGTACCGTAAGTATTCCTAAAACCATAGTTGCTACTTGCCTAGAATTTAAAGTACTTGCATCTTTTATATTAATTGTAATTTCCTTATCAGCTAATTTACCTTCGTTTGTACCGTCATTATAGGTAATATTTTTTACCAATATCTTCGTTTTGTTAAGTGGAACATCTTTTTTCACTTTAAAAGATATTTCAATGACATCCTTTGTAACACTAGCTTTATTAGTTACTAAAGTAAAAGCATTAAGTTTATTATCATATTCTACTTTATCTAAACCATTTGCTCCACCGTCAGTATTTTTGAAGCTATCTTTATCTAGTAACTGTAAAATATTATTGTCATATTTTAAGAAGCCACTATAATCATATGCCTCATTCTTTTTTGAATCTAAATCTACTAAAACTGTAAACTTTTCTCCTTTTTTAACGTTATAAGTATCTTTATCTACTTTTGCTAAAACCTTAATATCTAGTATAAAAATAGATGTTACAAAAACTAATAACATCAATAGACTAATTTTTTTTACTTTTTTCATATAACCACCCAAACTTCCTAAAATATATAATTACTATAAGAACAAAAATATTCTTAAAAATGTAGATTTTTTAATCATTATTTTTAAAAATATTTCTTCTTATTTTTGCTAATCTTTTCTGTATTAAAACCTTTTAATAAAGATTTAATATTACTCCATGACATCAGATTATCACACTTATGTTCGTTTGTCAAACTAAGAAATAATTTTAATTTCTTTTTAAGTTTGCAAAATTTTTATAACATATATAATTATTTTTTTAACATTATTATTCCAGTATTTTCAAATGTTAAGCTAGTTTTTACTATTTATAATTTGTCACTAGATAACATTTGTGTTTTCTTGCCCTATTCTAACATAAAATTTCTATTAATTCAACTAGTTTTTCATGTAAAAAAGAACAAAAAAAAGGCTATTGAAATAGCCAAAGTAAATTTCAAAATTTAGGAGTTTAAAAGTTTCAGTATTTATCTTCCTTCTGATACAGCTTTCTTTATAAATACTCCTGCTTCACTTAAGTTAGCATCATTGACTTCCGTAGTATTAGGCTTTAACAAAGCAGACGACTCATCTTTATTAGATAATGACCAAGCAACATAGCTCAGATTATTATCATTCATAAATTGAACCCATTTTTCTGCTTCATCAAGAAATACTCCTCCATTTCCCGATGCATCACTTACACCCCATTCACTAACAAATAAACTAATTCCTTTATCTAATGCTTCCTTAGCTCTTTGTCTTAAATAGTCAGTATGTGTTCCTGAGTAAAAATGTAAAGCATACATGATATTATCAAAATCAATGCCATTCCCAACTGGATCTAATACATCTTGACTCCAAGTATTAGTACCAACAATAATGATATTATCACAATTTTTTCTAATTACTTCACTAACTTTTTCAGCATAAGTTTTTATTTCATTCCAATTAGTTCCATTAGGTTCATTACAAATTTCATAAATTATATTAGGACTATCCTTATATTTTGAACTTATATTTTCAAAAAAATTCATAGCTTCACTAGTATATGTACTAGGATTTCCATCACTTAAAATATGCCAATCTACTATTACATATAAATCATTCTCAATCATTAAATCAATATCTTTAATTACTTCATCCATAATACTTTTATCATCAATATAGCCACCTTCTTTAGTATACATAGCTAATCTAAAAACATTACTATGAAAGTCATTTTTTAAAGTCTTAATATTTTCATCTGTTATCAATTCACCATACCACTGTAATCCATGAGAACTAATTCCTTTTAATTGTATTTTTTCACCATATTGATTTACTAAATCAGTCCCATTTACCCTTAATTTACCATTATAACTAACATAATCATTTTTCTCCATCTTTTCACTACTTTCTTTTTCTACTGAATTATCATTTTTGGTACTTTTCTTTGAAGATGTAGTTTCTTTACCACAACCGCATACTAATAAACAAATACATAAAATTAAAACAATCTTTTTCAT
>CANQIM010000005.1 GCA_947624075.1 uncultured Bacilli bacterium
GTTCCATATAATTTATTAGAAAAAGTTATGGGGTGAATTATGATAAAAAAAGTTTTATGTTTGTTGTTAGTAGTTATGATGGTTACTGGATGTAGTAAATATAGTGAGAAAAGTATTGTCAAAGATATAAATAAAAAATTTGATAAGAGCTCTGCATATAAGTTAGAGGGAGATTTAGAAATAACTAATAATGATGATGTTTACAATTATGAAATTTCAGCTAGTTTTAAAAAAGATAATTTTTATCGAATAGAGTTAACTAATAAAGCCAATAGTCATACGCAAGTAATTCTAAAAAATACAAGTGGTGTTTATATTTTAACGCCTTCCTTAAATAAGAGTTTTAAATTCCAAAGCGATTGGCCTTATAGTAATTCGCAAATATATTTACTAAATGCTTTAATTAATGATATAAATAAAGATGAAGATAGAAAATTTACTAAAGAAGAGGATGGTTACTCTTTTATAACTAAAGTAAATTATCCTAATAATAAAAATTTGAGTAAACAAAAAATTGAACTTAATGATAATTTGAAAATTAAAAAAGTAACTGTCTATGATAAAAATGGTGTTATTTGCATGAAGATGAATTTTAATAAGATAGATTACACACCTAATTTTAAGAAAGATTATTTTGATTTAAATACTATTATGGATGAAAAAGAGAATAATGTAGTAGAAAAAGAAACTGGTAATTTTGAAGAAGCAATATATCCATTGTTTTTACCTAGTGGTACAAAGTTAGTAGATGAAGAAAAAATTAAAGTAGATAATGGAGATAGAGTTATAATGACTTTTGATGGAGAAAAACCATTTTTATTAGTTGAAGAAAGTGCAATGACAATGGATGAATTCACAATTATTCCAACATATGGTGAGCCTTATAGATTAATGGACTCATTAGGTGTTATGACTGATAATTCTTTATCATGGGAAAGTAATGGAATAGAATACTATTTAGTAAGTGATGTTTTAAATCAAGAAGAGTTAATAGAAATAGCCCAATCAATATATAGTTTGCCAACTATGAAGTAGAAAGAACAGAAATGTTCTTTTCTTTATTTTTGCAGTAGGCTCTAATGATTTATTAGTAGATGAATGGACTATGAAAAAAGTAAGAAAAAGTTCAAATGAAAATGTAAAATCCTACATAATATATAGACTAAATATTACATTTTTATATTAGCACTATCAATATTAGAATTTTTGAAAGTTTTAAATTCAATTTTGGTGGTTTATTAATTAATTCTTTTTTATATTATTTATTTCTTCAAATCTTTGTGATACAATATTTATGGTGATAGGAAATGGCAAAAAGGAATACTACGAAAAAGAAAAAAGAATTAGAGGTTGAAGAAAACGTTAGTTTAAAAAATATATTTATAGTTATATTGATTGTTCTTATTTTCTTAGGAATCTTTTATTTGATAACTGTTAAGGTTACAGATAGTGATACTGGTAATTCCGATGATGAAGAAGTAGAAACTGAAATTCAAACTGAAGAGATATTGGTTGGTTCTAGTTTTAATAGAGCAGGTGATGAATATTTAGTCGTATACTATGATAAGAGTGATTCTGCTTTAAGTTCGATTAGTTCTAAAATTTATGAGTATCGAAATAAGACTGAGAGAATTCCTTTATATGAGGCTGATATGAGTAATGTTTTTAATAAAGAATATGTTACTGATAAAGATACTAATAAGGAACCCAAGGAAGCTAGTGAAATTATGATTAATGGAGCTACATTGATAAGGTTTAAGGATGGAAAAGTCGTTGATTATATAGAGGGACAAGATAGTATTTTAGATTACTTAGGTTAAATTTATTAAGTTAGAGGTAGATGTTATGAAAGATGAAGATAAAAAGAATGTTAAAAAGGTAAATTCAAATAAGAAAGTTAGTACAAAGAAAAACAATGCGAAGAGTACTAATATTAAAAAGAACGTAGCTGCTGAAAAGAAAGGTACGACGTCAAAAAGGGCAAAGATTGAAAGTAAGACTGATGCTACTAAGGAAATAGATGTAAAAACAGAGACTATTAAAGATAAAGATATTATGAATAAGAAAGCTTCTAAGAAAAGTAAGAAAGAAAAAAAGAAAGAAAGAAGCGAAAAGGCAGATAGAAATTTTTCTTTTAATATAACTGAGGTTGTTTTTATTGTACTTGTTTCAATTTCATTTGGAATTATTGTTGGCTTTATTTTAACTTATAAGAGAAGTCCAATATTAGGTGAGAAAGTATCTGATGAATTGAATGAATTTATTCAAGTTTATGATAATATTAGAGAAAATTATTATGGTGAGGTTGATGATAAGAAGCTTATAGATTCCGCAATATCAGGTATGGTTGGTTCATTGGAAGATCCTAATTCTACATTTATTGATGAAAGTATTTCAGATGAATTTAATGAGTCTATCACGGGATCTTATGTGGGAATTGGTGCTTCAATTCAGCAAGCTGATGATGGCATTAAAGTTGTGGAAGTATTTAAAGATTCTCCTGCTGATAAAGCTGGTTTAAAGGTAGATGATATTGTAGTTAAGGTAAATGGCGAAGATGTTACTAAATTAGATGTTGATAGCATTGCTGATTTGGTTAAGGGAGAAGCAAATACAACGGTCAAAATTACGATTTTAAGGAAAGAAAAAGAAAAGACATTGAAAATTACAAGAAAAAAGATTGAATTAGAAAGTGTTAGTAGTAAAGTTTTTGAGAAAAATGATAAGAAAATTGGTTATATATTTATAGAATCTTTTCCATCTAATGTTTACAATCAATTTAAAAAAGAATTAACAGCTTTGGAAAATAAAAAGATAGATTCTTTAATTATTGATGTTAGAAATAACCCTGGTGGTCAATTGTCTCAAGTTAAAAAAGTGCTTGATTTATTCTTTGATAAGAAAACAGTTCTTTATCAAATTGAAAACAAGGGAGAAGCCAAAAAATACTATGCTACTAATAATACAAAAAGAACTTATCCAGTTGCTGTCTTAGGTGATTGTGGAAGTGCCTCAGCTGCGGAAATTTTGATTTCTTGTTTTAAAGATAACTATAAAGATGCAACTTTCATAGGTGAAACAACTTATGGAAAAGGTACTGTTCAAAAATCTATTGAATTATCTACTGGTTCCAGTGTTAAATATACATCTCAAAAATGGTTAACTTCAAAAGGCAAATGGATTGATGGTGAAGGAATAGAACCAGACATAAAAGTTTATTTAAATGGTGAATATTATGAGCCTGGTAATGAAAATGATAAACAAATTATAAAAGCTTTAGAGATTTTAACAAAATAAAAAGACGGAATGTCTTTTTATTTTTCAATACAATTAACTACTAGTTGCATATCGTCATGGCTTGGACTACAAGTAGTTAGAATAAGTTGCTTTTTATCTTCTTTTAAAACACTTATATCACCATCTTTTTTTTCTTCCCAAAAATTTTTTACTTCATAATAATATGTTACATTGTCATATATCAAAATTATTTCATCGCCTTTTTGTAGTTTGTCTAAGTCTTTAAAAAAGGCTTTTTTACCAGTACCAGAATGGCCTGCGATAAACATGATACTAGACTCATTTTTAGGTGTAATAGAGTTGTTTAAGATAGTGATGTTTTCATCAACATTATTTCTTTTACTAGTAATATTATATAAATTATTGTTTATATTTAACTTTTTGATTATTAATTTACCAACTATGTCATTTTCTTCTTTTTTATCTTCTTTAGTAATTTTACTTGCGTTAGATATATTAACATTTAAATTATCTAGAAAAACTAATTTATCAAAAATGCTTTTTGCATTAGGCTTATCATTTTTATTTAACTTTAAAGTTGATGCTAAAAAAAGAAGAGAAATAACTATAAGTAAGATTAAAAATAATTTTTTTAACATAGTAATTTTTTAATAAAAGAAATAAGTGTTTCTAAAAAGCTAGTAGTTTTAGTATCGGGTACTTTTATTTTATAATTTTTTAGAGTATAGGTAATTGCTTTTGTATCTTTTACTTCAAAAGAGAAAGATTGAATTTTTTCATAGCCATCTGTTGTAGTAGCTTGTTCTAGGTAGTATTTGCCATAAGGTAGTTCTAATTCAGCATAGCCTAATTCATTAGTAGTTATAGTTTTTATAAGTTCTTTTTTAGAATTATAAATATTAAATTTAATATTAGCTTCGGGATGGAAGTTATCATTTTCACCGTATTCTTTGTATAATTTTAACTTACTTTTTATAACTTCATTTTCTAAAGTTAAATTTATAAAGCGATTAATATTAGAAACTGTAAAACTAATTAGATTTTTATTAATAGTGTAGCCTTTACCTGCTTTTGTTTCTTTTAAATAATAAGTTCCATATGGTAAATTTTCTAAAGTAGCTGTATTATTTTTTAAAGTTATAGTTTTAATTCTTTCTTTATTAGAATTTAGTAATTCATAAGTTGCACCATCTAGTATGGCTTCTCCTGTAGGTTTTGTTGTTTTAGTGTCTTTATCAACTTTATTTAAAGTTACTTTAGTTTTTTCTACTTGTATATAAATAACTGAATAGTTATAATCTAAATTACCAGTTATAACTAATGCTTGGCTATTATTTGCTTGATAAAAAACAACTGGTGAAATATGTACATTGTCAGTTCTATTAAAAGCTATTTGGTGGCTTCCTTCATTTAGGTTAGTTACTGTTAGCGTGTTACCATTAATTTTAGCTATATCGATTGGTGAAGAATATTGGCTTAAAATATTATTAGTATCAGTAACAACTAGGTCTTGGCCTTCTACTATGTAGAAAGTTTTTCCATCAAAAGATGGTTTTAAATAGCTATTTTTAACTAAAGTTTGTAATTCATTTATTTCGTTATCATATGGATTAATTCTATTACCATTTAAACTATCAGTAAAATAGTAATCTCCATTAGGATCAGCTTCTTTCCATATTAATAATTGAGTAATAGCGTACCATTTTTCTTCATAATGATTGGTGTAACCATAACCATAATGAGCTAAAGCTGAAATGTTTTGACGCTGAGTTTCGGTTAGATTGTTGGGATTAAAAGTTTCATAATATGTACTTTCTTCTTGGAAAAAGTTAAAAGGTTCTATACAATAAGCAAATTCATAAGTACCAAATTGTCTAAAGAAACGGGCTTTTTGATAATAAGTAGTTTGGGTTCTAGGATCATATTTATTCATATAGATACCATCTATATATGTATCCTCATAAAATTGATAGGTTTGGGCGTTTGCTACTTGAGGTAAGAAGATGAAGCTAGTTACTGCTATTAAGAAAAATAAAATTTTTTTCAAATTATCCCTCCTTTTTTTTCTTAACGGAATAGATAATAGCATGTTATTTTTAAGAGTGCAAATGCTCAAAATTACAATTTCAGTTAAAAAGAAAGGCGAATTTAAAAAATTCCTTAAAGGAAAATTTAATTTTTAAGGTGTTGGTTATATTGAAAAAATTTTTTTCATAAAATATGATATAATTTTTAAGAGGTGGTTTTATGACAGATATAGAGATAAGTCAAAACTGTAAAAAACAACATATAAGTGAGATTGCTAAAAAGATAGGACTTAAAAGTGATGAAATTATTTTTTATGGTGATGATAAAGCTAAAATAAAGAAAGAAAGACAAAAAGAAAAGGCAAAGTTAATTCTAGTTACAGCAATTAGTCCTACACCATACGGAGAGGGTAAGACAACTGTTAGCATAGGTTTACATGATGCTTTGTGTAAGTTGGGTAAGAAATCTTTAGCTGTTTTAAGAGAGCCATCTATGGGGCCTGTTTTTGGTATGAAAGGTGGAGCGACAGGAGGTGGCTTTAGTCAAGTAGTACCAATGGATGATATAAACTTGCATTTTACAGGAGACTTTCATGCGATAGGGTCTGCAAATAACTTGTTGTCTTCAGCTATTGATAATCATATCTATCAAGGAAATAGTCTTGATATTCAAAAAGTATTATTTAATAGATGTTTGGATGTAAATGATAGAGCTTTAAGAAGGGTAGAACTTGAAAGTAGGTTTGAGAATTTTAATATTACGGCTGCAAGTGAGATAATGGCTTTATTTTGTTTAGCTGATTCTTTAGAAGATTTGAGAGAAAGAATTGGGAGAATTGTTATTGGACTAGACAGTAAAGGTAAACTTATTTATGCTAAGGATTTGAAGATTGAAGGTGCTATGACAGTTTTACTTAAAGATGCTTTCTTACCAAATTTAGTTCAAACTTTAGAGAATAATCCTGTTATAATTCATGGAGGACCATTTGCTAATATAGCTCATGGTTGTAATAGTGTTGTGGCGACAAAAATGGGATTAGGACTTGCTGATTATGTAGTAACTGAAGCTGGTTTTGGGGCTGATTTGGGAGCAGAAAAGTTTTATGATATTAAGTGTCGAGGTGCCAATATAAAACCAGATTGTACAGTTTTAGTAGTGACAATAAAAGCTTTAAAATATCATGGCGGTATCAGTAAAGAATTTATTTATGAAGAAAATGAAGAAGCTTTGATAAAAGGATTAGCTAATTTAGAAAAGCATTATACTAATTTGCAAAAATTTGGTAAAAATGTAGTTGTTTGCTTAAATAAATATACAACTGATATAGCTGATGAAATTGAGGCTGTTAGAGACTTTTGTCAAAAAAAGAAGATGCCTTTTTCAATTAGCACTGCTTATGTAGATGGAGGTAAGGGAGCATTAGACTTGGCTAAGAAGGTTTTAGATGCTTGTAATTACGATAATAAATTTAAACTTTTATATGATGATTCATTTAGTATAGAAGAAAAAATAGAAAAAGTGTGTAAAGAAATCTATGGAGCAAAAAGTGTCATGTATAGTGATTTGGCTAAGGATAAAATTAAGTTAATTACTGAAAATAATTTAGCTTATCTTCCAATTTGTGTTGCTAAAACACAATATTCTTTATCAGATGATGCAAAAAAAATTGGTGTTCCTACTGATTTTGAGGTAACTGTTCGCGATGTAGTTTTATATAATGGAGCGGGTATTATTACGATTTTACTTGGTAATATTATGACTATGCCAGGTTTACCAAAGAAGGCTAATTATGAAAATATTGATTTTGTTGAAGGAAAGATAATTGGGATTAATTAAAAGATTAATTTTAAAATAGAAAGTGAGTTTCTAAAAATAAGTGAAGAAGCTCATTTTTTTAATAAAAAAAAGCTTTAATAAGCTTTTTAGGTAGATTTTGTTAATTTTACTTGACATGAAGTTTTTATGGTAAAACTGGAAATAAGTTTTTGTTTTCTTCTGATGGACTAGGGCTAGGTGAAGGACTAGGGCTTTGACTAGGAGTAGGTTGACAAGAATTATTATATTCAAGTTCCGAAACAGTATTTCCTTCTTTATCATAGTATCTACCATCAACAACTTCACAAGTATGTTTTGTAGGTATTGGAGTTTTTGGTACTGGATTATATACAGTTATTTTTCCTGTATAAACTGTATTATTATATGTTATAGAATAATCATAAACATTTTTAACTGAGATGTTTACTTTAGATATATCTAAGGTCATATTAGCTTTCATTTCATCAGTTAGTTCATTTTCTACATAAAATGAGAAATCATAATTATTAGATTCATTTGGTATAGGTAAAGCTTTACCTACTTCTAAATTAATATTTTTAAGTTTCAAAGATACATTTGGAAGTGCTTTTTCCTTGACAGTTATTGTTCCATTGTATTTTTTCTTTTTTAAAGTAATAGTATAAGTATAGATACCAGCTTCATTTATTTTAACCATAGAGGTATCAAGTTTTAAAGCCTTTAAAGTGTTATTGTCTAATTGCTCAACATTTTCTAAATAGTCTTTGACATCGACACTTAAAGGGTTATTTATTTCGATTGTTATTTGTTTTAAAATTATTTCATTTGTTTTAGATTCGTTTACTTTTATATGATTAACTGCTGTTGAATAGGATGTTTTAATTATAGGATGAATGGATGCATTCATAGCCATACCACTACCAACCATTATTACTCCCCAACTAGCTAAGGTTATAGATAAAATACGTTTTTGTTTACCAGTCATTATAATACACACTCCTACTATATATTAAATAATACTATAAATTAGTAATTTTCACAAGAATTTTTAAATTATTATATTGAAAGTAGACATTAATTGGCATATAATAGGGGCAAAGAGGTGAGTTTTATGGCGTATGGATGGTTTATTGCTTTTCTTATTTTGTTATTTATTGAGTTAGCAACAGTAAATTTAGTTTCTATTTGGTTTGCCGTTGGTAGTTTGGCAGCATTTATTACAACTTTTTTTACAGATAATATTATAATTCAAGTTGGAGTATTTATAGTTGTGAGCATTATCTCTTTAATATTAACTAAGCCAATTATTAAGAAATTTAAGGCTAATGAAGTTGTTCCAACTAATTCTGACCGAGTAATTGGAAAAAGAGCTGAAGTTGTTAAAAAAATTACCGAAGATGAATATGGTGAAGTGAGAGTGTTAGGAAACGTTTGGACAGCGGTAGCAAAAGAAACATTTGAGGTAGGACAAAAAGTAAAAGTAAAAGCGATTGATGGTGTAAAACTTGTCGTTTGTAAGGAGGAGAAATAGATGGAATTTGGTTTAATTATTTTAATCATCATTGTTGTTATAGGTGCATCAGGAATAAAAATTATTTCACAATCAAGGGCTTATGTTGTGGAAAGATTAGGAGCATATCATAGAACGTTACAAACAGGGTTGCATTATGTAATTCCTTTTATAGAAAGGACTGCTAATAATGTAAATTTAAAAGAGATTGTTAAAGATTTTGCTCCCCAGCCAGTAATTACAAAAGATAATGTTACAATGCAAATTGATACAGTTGTTTATTTTCAAATAACTGATCCAAAACTTTATACTTATGGAGTTGAAAATCCTGTAAATGCAATTGAAAATTTAACTGCAACTACACTTCGTAATATAATTGGAGAACTTGAACTTGATGAGACACTTACTTCGAGGGATGTTATTAATACAAAAATGCGTTCTATTTTGGATGAGGCAACTGATCCATGGGGAATTAAAGTAAATAGAGTCGAAGTAAAAAATATTTTACCACCTCATGATATTCAAGAAGCTATGGAAAAGCAAATGCGTGCTGAACGTGAAAGACGTGAAGCTATATTGAAAGCCGAAGGTGAAAAGAAGGCTGCTATATTAATTGCTGAAGGTGAAAAAGAAAGTACTATTTTAAGAGCTGATGCTAAAAGAGAAGCTCATATTCGTGAAGCTGAAGGTGAGGCTGAGGCTATTATTAAAATACAAGAAGCTACTGCTCAAGGGTTAAAACTTTTAAAAGATGCAAAGGCTGATGAAGCTGTTTTGAAATTAAAAAGCTATGAAGCAATGGTAGATGTTGCTAACGGGCAGGCAACTAAAATAATCGTACCTAGTGAATTACAAAATCTTACAACTATTGGTACGACTTTAGCAGAAAGCTTGGAAAAAAATAAAAAATAATAAAGATATAGAAAAAACAGATAGCTAAATGAATTGGTTATCTGTTTTTAGTTGTTTTTTTGAAATTCTGATTATTAAGAAATTTCATAGTTACTTTTTTTTAGAATTTATTCAATGAAAGAATAAAACTTTTTTGAAATTATTTAAGATAATTGCAGTTTTTTTAAGTAAATGTTGGCTTTTTTATCTACAGTTTTTTCCTTGATAAGTATTTCTTTTAACCATTTCTTTATCAATATCGTTTATGAGACTTACTTTTTTTATTAACCAGTTTGGTTCTATTAAATCATCTATTTTAGGATCTCCAGTAATACGATGGATGACAATTTCTGGGCGGAGTAATTCTAATTGACTAATTACTATGTCAATGTATTCATCTTTTGTTAATACTTTAAATGGTTTTTCCTTATAAAGTTTTTCTAGGGCAGTATCTTTTAAAATGCTCAACATATGTATTTTTATTCCTTGTATATCAAGATTATTCAAATATTTAACGGTATTTAGCATGTCTTCTTTAGTTTCATATGGTAAGCCATTGATAATATGTACTACAACATTAATATTTCTTTGACGTAGTTTTTCTACCATATTTTGAAAACATTCTAGTGAGTGACATCTATTTATTAATTTAGATGTTTCATCCTTTATAGTTTGCAAGCCAAGTTCTATAGTTAAATAGGTTTTTTTATTTAACTCATCTAGATAGTCTAGGCATTCAGCAGTAATAGCATCTGGTCTTGTTGCGATACTTAAGCCTATAACATTATCTTGTTTTAGAATTATATTATGCATTTTTCTTAATTCATCGACAGGAGCATAGGTATTAGTATGAGCTTGAAAATAGCCAATGTATTTAGCATTGGGCCATTTTTTTAGCATCATATTTCTTATATTTATAAATTGTTCTTCTAAATTATCTTCTTTATTGCCAGCAAATTCACCACTACCACTTTTGGAACAATAGATACAGCCTCCATAACCAACTTTGCCATCTATGTTAGGACAAGTAAAGTCAGCATTTAAACTTACTTTGAATACTTTTGAATTAAATTTGTTTTTATAAAAATAATCTAAAGTATGATATCTTTTATTAGTATTTGAATATTTAAAATTATTCATATTAACCATGCATTCCTTTCATTTTGATGGTATAAACTAAGCTTCGGTTATAGAAAAAAGATAAACAGCTTTTAATAATTCAAAAGGATGGGTTAAAGCACTTTTTTGTAAATCTTTATAATTTTTTTCTTTTAATTTTTTATATAAATCTAGTTCAATTGTTATTTTTTTATTAGCCAAATTGGTATTTTTAAGACAAGCTTTAAGTTTTTTTCTTAATAGTCTATTGAACTTTTTTGCAGTATATATTTTTGTTTCATCAAGATTAAAAGCTTTTCCAGTTTGTTCCATTATTTTTAAAAAGATATTTTTTCTAGAGTCAGTAGTTTCATTAGTAGTAATATTTAATACATCCGTAATAGCTTTTATTAGGGTTTTAGAATTTAAGATATTTTTTATAATATGTTCATATATTTCTTGATGAAGGTCACAATTCTTTTTTAGTTGCTTTTTCTTAAAAGTGAATTCTTTTCCTTCTAATTTTCCATAAGCTTTTAAAGTATCATTGTAGCCGAATTTTATATTTTTTTTGTTGCCTTCTTCATAGAAATTTAAAAAATTAGTCAATTTATTATTAGGCTTTATTGTTACAGTAGGAACTTTCTTTTTAGGATTTTTTTTGACACCAGGAGCTCTTAAATCAACAGCTATTATTTCATCGGCACCCATATTTAAAGCTAAATTTATAGGTAAATTATCATAAAAGCCTCCATCAATATATTTTAAACCTTCAATATCTTTCTTTTTGAAAGCAGGATAACAAGTAGCAGAGGCCATTAAGTAATCAGCTAATTTTTCTTCAGGTATATCTTTTTTTTCTATTTCTATAGGAGTTGCTTTACTTAAATTAAAAGTTACCAATCCATAGTTAATTTTAGAATTAAAAAACTTTTTCTTATTAATAGCTTTATCTATAATATTTTCTATTTCTTTTACATCCATGCCACCATTTTTTAGAAAGTTTTTTCCATACATTTTATAAATATCTAGAGATTTATCACTTTCGATAGCATCTTCACCAAATAATATTTTTAAATTAATTTTTTTCCAAACATTTAGTGCTTTATAATAACTACCTTGGGTTATCAAAGCACCATTTAAGGCACCAGCTGAAGTTCCTGTTACTATATCATATTTTATATGAAGTCTTCGTAAGGCTTTCCAAACACCTATTTGATATGATCCTTTAGAACCACCACCTGATAATACTAATGCTCTCATATATACTACTCCTCGTTTTTTCTTAATTATACTATAATTATCACTTTAAAAAAAGCATTAATTTAGAAGAAAATTTATGAAAACTAAAGACTTTTTGTTAGAAAATTGCTAAAATATAGATAGTAGGTGATATAGTTTGGGAAAAGTGCAAAAGAAAAGACTTAAATTAAAAGAACCTTATGTAAAAGTACTTAAAGTATTAGGGGTAATTTGTGTTGTATTGATTGCTGTATTTGTTTTTTATCGAAAAGAAATTGGTGAAATAAAAAGTTTAGGTTATAGTGAAAAAGCTAGTAATAATATTTTATTTAAGTATAAAAAAGACTATGTTTTATCAGTTGGTGAAAATAAGACTTTAAATGCAGCTTTTGAGAGTGATAATTTTAAAGAAGAGTACTTGGAAGATTACTCAAAAATTAATTATGTAAAACAAGATAATTTGATTAAAAATATTAATAAGCTTATAAAGAAAGGTTATAGTAATAGTGATATATCACTTATTTTAGAACATGGAGATTCTAAAGAAGTTAGTGAATTTGCCGATAGAGAAAAGGTAAAATACTTAGAGGAATTCTTTTCTGTTAAATATGCTAAGCTTTCTAATTATGATAGATATTTAAATTATTCTTATGAAACAGGTGAAGATGAAGAGACTACAGTTTTATATGTAAATCTTAATTTAGATAAAACACCTTATGAAGATTATGAAGATGTTAAAAAGTTTTCATATGATATGGTTGTTAATAAATATAGAAAATTAGGAGAAGATTTTGAACCTAATTTAGTAGAAATAAAAGAAGAATATGCTAGTGAAAAAGGAATGAAAGCAGAAAGAGTGGCTGTAAATGCTTTTATAAAAATGTATGAAGATGCTAAAAAGGAAGGGTATGGTCTAGTTATTAATTCTAGTTATAGGAGTTATCAAGACCAAGTAGATATAGCAGAGACTTATCGAGAACTTTATGGAGATAGCTATGTTGAAAAGTATGTGGCAAAACCAGGATTTTCCGAGCATCAAACGGGACTTGCTTTTGATATTGGAAGTACAAGTTCTAATGTGTTTGCTAATTCAAAAGAATATACTTGGATGCAAGAAAATGCTTATAAGTATGGCTTTATTTTGCGCTTTCCTAAAAAATATGAAGATATAACAGGGTTTAGAAATGAACCATGGCATTATCGCTATGTTGGGACAAAAATAAGTAAATATATTTGGGAAAATGATATTACTTTGGAAGAATATTATGCTTTATTTTTAGATAAATAAAATTTAATGATAATTTCTGTTAGACTTTTAATTTTTTGATGGTCTACAGAGTTTTTTTCTTTTCAACTTCTTGTAAATGTGATATTATGTTATTAGTAAAATAAGAAGGTGTTTGGTATGTATCCACTTGGAAGACAATTTGAAGTAGATTATACAAAGGCTAAAAGTGATAAAAAAGCGATAATTCAAGGAGAAAAGTATAGAATTTCTCTTATTTCTGAAAGAATTGTTCGACTTGAATATTCACCGGAAGGAAAATTCAATGATAAACCAACTCAACTTGTGAAAAAGAGAAATATTGGTTTACCAGATTTTTCCGTGCGTCAAGATACTAATCTGGTGGAAATATCAACTAAATATTTTATTCTTACCTATGTTAAAGAAAGACAATTTGTTGGTTCAGCAGTTGATCCAATGCGTAATTTAAAAATATCTTTACAAAGTAGAGATAGAGATAGAAACAAAGATTGGTACGTGGGACATGCAGAAGCTAGAAATATGCTGGGAAATATGGTTGGTGTGGATGTAAATATACCAAAGCAGTTACAAAAAGGTCTATATTCATTAGATGGATTTTCATCAATAGATGATAGTATGGGAAAAATAATCATGGAAGATGGCACTTTGGCCGATCCAATACCAAACCATACTGATATTTATGTTTTTATGTATGATAGAGACTTTAAACAAGCATTATTTGATTATTTTAAAATGACTGGGGCGCCAGCTTTAATTCCTAGATATGCTTTAGGTAATTGGTGGAGTAGAAATACAGTATATGATGATGAAAAAATTCATGACTTGATTAGAAAATTTGAAAAGTTGAAAATTCCTTTATCTGTTATGTTGTTTGATCATGATTGGCATATTAGAAATACTAAGGATTATCATGACTTAAAAGGTGGCTACACATTTAATAATAGTTTAATAAAAGATCCTAAAAAAATGATTGAAGAATTTCATAAAAGAGGTATTAGGGTTGCATTATGTGTTAATCCAACTGAAGAAATTTATCAACATGAAACATATTATAAACAAGCAAGTGAATTCTTAGGAATAACTGATTCTTCATTGATTAAATTTGATCCGTTAAATCCTAAATATTTGGATGTATTATTTAAAATGTTTTTGCATCCATTAGAAGCTTTAGGTGTTGATTTCTTTTGGAATGACTCAACTGGTGATATGGATGTTACTAAATTGTGGGCACTTAATCACTATATGTATTTAGATTCTGGTAGATCAACTGATAAAAGACCAATGTTACTTGCTAGAGGAAGTATTTATGCACCTCATAGATACCCTGTTTTATATGGAGGTTCTAGTGAAGTTAGCTGGGAGGCTTTAAAGAATTTGCCATTTTTATATTTAAATGCTGCAAATATAGGAGTTAGTTGGTGGAGTCATGATGTTGCTGGTAACCATGGGGGAATTGAAGATGGAGAACTTTATGTAAGATATGTCCAATTAAGTACCTTTTCACCAATATTACGTTTTCATGGAGCAAGAGGTCCTTATTATAAAAAAGAACCTTGGTTATGGGATGTAAAAACAGAAAGAATTGCAATTGACTATTTAAGATTAAGACATCGATTAATTCCTTATTTATATACAGAAGCCTATAATTATACAAGAGCAGGAACACCTTTAATTCAGCCATTTTACTATAATTATATGTGGGTTTATGATGATAGTTTATATAGGAATCAATATTATTTTGGTTCACAATTACTTGTATGTCCTATTCTAGATAAAAAAGATCAAACAATGAATAGAACAATTCATAGATTCTTCATTCCTGATGGAATATGGTATGATTTTGTGACAGGAAAAAAATTTCCAGGTAATAAAAAATATATTTCATTCTTCAAAGAATCTGATTACCCAGTATTTGCTCATGCTGGATCAATTATTCCACTTTCTAATAGAAGTGATTATAATAATATAGGGTTACCTACTGATTTAGAAATACAAATATTCCCAGGAGTAAGTAATACCTATACTATGTATGAAGATGATGGAGTTACTTCTTTATATAGAGAAGGTTATTACTTAAAGACGTCGATTGACTATAACTATTTAAGAAATAATTATACTGTAATTATAAGATCAATCGATGGAAAAAGTGGTATAGTTCCAGAAAGAAGAAATTATAAATTAGTCTTTAGAAATACAAAGCAGGCAGAAAGTGTTACAATATTTTTCAATGCTGATAGAATGAGTAGTGAAAACTATATTGATGGAAATGACTTTGTAGTTGAGATTAAAGAAGTTCCAACTATTGGCCAGTTAACTGTTAACTGTAAAGGAAAAGATATTGAAATAGATGCTGTTCGTTTGATTAATGATGATGTTAATGAAATATTGATGGATTTAAAGATTAATACTTATTTAAAGGAAGAAATTGCTGATATAATGTTTGGTGAATTACCAATTAATAAGAAAAGAATAGAAATAAGAAAATTAAGAAAAAAGAATTTATCAAAAGAGTATACTAATTTATTCTTGAAATTACTAGAATATATTAGTGAAGTTTAGGAGGTTTTTATGGTTACTAAAGAAGAAGTAAAAAAGAATAATGAGAGGTTAGAAGCATTAAGAAAGTTGACTTTAGAAAAGTATTTAGATGAAATAGAAGACTTAAATAATGAAATGTTACTGTATGATGTTATGTTTCATCATTTAGCTAATGGTGATTTTGCTTCTGATTATGAATTCCCTATATTAAAAGAAAGCAATAAGGAAGAAAAAAAAGAAGTAATGGAATTAATGAGTAAGTATGGAAATTTGTGTTTTTATAATGAATCAGCTGATAATTGGTCTGATTCAGTAGAAACAATTAGAAATGCTGACTATGAATTGATTTCGGCTAAAATATTAGATAATTACGAATTTTTAATGTATGTTGCTAAATACGGAGATGAGATAGCTTTAGAAGAACTAGCTAAATTAAAAGATTTAGATGGGTATGATGAAAGTAGTGTAGTAGAATTTTTAAGAAATACTTTTTGTAATGATGAGGTTTTGTTTAAGTTAATTTTAAATATGTCTTCAAAAAATAGCTTATTCAAAGTATTTACAGATGAACAAAAGGGTACTTTGTTAAAATACCCTGAAGGTGTTTTATATTTTTATGATACTAATGCAATTAAAATAGTTTCTCCTTTGTTTTTAGCAATGGAAATATGTAATAGAGAAAAAGACAATGTCTCAATTAAAGATAGAGAAGACGTAGAAAGAGTTTGCTTAGATGTAACAAGTAAATTAAGGGAAATTAGTAGAGATGATTTTAGTGAAATTGTTATGAACTTGTCAGATGATTATGTTACTGAAAATGTTTCTGATTTATTGTATAAAGGAAGTTCATCTAGTTTGCCAGTTGTGAATGATGATGGTACATTTAGTAGAAAAGTTTGGAATAAAGAAGAAGATGTAGATGTTCATACTTTGTAAAAACTAAGGTGAAATTGCGTAAAGGTTAGTTTTTAGAATAAAAATGTTGGTTTTTTAGAAAAATGTGTTATAATAAAATACATATTTGTGATGAGAAAGAAGTAGTAGGGAATATTTTAATTTAAGAGAGCTTGTGGTTGGTGGAAACAAGCATTAAAAATTTGTGAACTTGTCTTTTGAGCAAATGGGTAATTCCGTTATCAATAATGAGTGTATAAGTTTTTACTTATAAAATAAGGTGGTACCGCGAATTTTCGTCCTTAGGAGGAAGATTCGTTTTTTTTATTTATAAGGAATTTTCTCCTTATAAAGAATAATTTGTTCGATTGACAAGTGCAAGTTAAATAGGTGAAGACTAAAAATTGATGAAAAAAGTTATTTGAGAAGTGTAGAAAAAACTTGCATTTATTTGGTGTGGAGGTATGGCATGGAAGAAGTTATATTGTTTATATTAGGCTTTATTTTTATCTTTTTAATTTATGAAGTTGTTATTGTTTTGCCGGCTAAAAAAAATAAAGAAGGTAAGATTTATGGAAAAAAGAAAAATAAAGATCCAGCAGAAGTTAAGTATTTAGTCGCAAGATATAAATTAGATATGAAAAAAGTTAATTATAATCAATTACTGCAAATAGTAGCTCTTACTTCTTCTTTTGATATATCTATGGTAGTTAGCTTAATATTACTAGTTGAAGACTTTTTTCTAGCAGTAGTTGTTGGTATTGTTACGATTATTGTTTTGATAATAGGAAGTTATCATTTAGTATATTTATTTTATAAAAAGAAAGGAATGATAAAAAATGATTAATTATAAAGAAATAGAAAGTAAATGGCAGAAATATTGGGAAGATAATAATATATTTGTGGCTGAAAACGGTAGTAAAAAGAAACCTTATTATATTTTAGTTGAATTTCCTTATCCAAGTGGATCTGGATTACATGTTGGACATGTTAGAAGTTATACAGCGCAAGATGCTTTGGCTAGAATGAAGAGAATGCAAGGCTATAATGTATTGTACCCAATGGGCTGGGATGCTTTTGGGGCTCCAGCAGAACAATATGCTATAAAAAATCATATTCATCCCAAAGAAGCTGTTAAGGAAAATATAAAAACTTTTAAAGCACAAATGAAATCACTTGGTTTTTCATTCGATTGGACAAGGGAATTTTCAACGACTGATCCAGAGTATTATAAGTGGACTCAATGGCAATTTTTACAGTTTTATAAACATGGTATGGCTTATAAAGATACAATTCCTGTTAATTGGTGTCCTACTTGTAAAAGTGTTTTATCTAATGAAGATGCAGCTGGTGGAGTATGCGAAAGATGTGGTAGTAAGGTTGTTCAAAAAGAAAAGTCTCAATGGATGTTAAGAATGAGTGATTATGCTGAAGATTTACTACAAGGATTGGAAGATACTAATTTTGCTGAGAGAGTAAAACTAGGACAAATTAACTGGATTGGTAAGTCAGTAGGTGCTCACGTTGATTTTTCTATTAAAGGACATGATAAGAAGTTCACTGTTTTTACAACTAGATGTGATACTTTGTTTGGGGCAACTTATTGTGTATTAGCGCCAGAGCATGAGTATGTTTTGGAGATTACAACACCTGATAAAAAGGATGAAGTGTTAAAGTATATAAAAGAATGTTCTTTGAAAAATGAAATGGAAAGGACAGAACTTAATAAAGATAAGACAGGTGTTTTTACAGGAGCTTATGCAATTAACCCAGTAAATAATGAAGAAATTCCTATTTATATATCTGATTATGTTTTAGCTAGTTATGGTACAGGAGCTATTATGGCTGTTCCTGCTCATGATGAAAGAGATTATGAGTTTGCCAAGAAATTTAATATTCCAATAGTTCAAGTACTTGAAGAAGTTACGGGTAAACCGCATGAGAATGAAAGTGAAAAGAAAAGTATAGTAGCAGTTGTTTATGATAAGAAAAATGATAAGTATTTGACAATTAATTGGAAAGAAAAAGGTGGCCGTTTATTTGTTGGTGGTACTATTAAGGAAAATGAAAGTCCAGTAGAATGTGCTCTTCGTGAGATAGCGGAAGAAACTGGCTATACTGATTTGGAACTTGTTTGTTGTGATTTTAAGATTAATCATCATTACTATGCTTATAATAAAGATAAATATTTTAATATTGAAGCAACACCAATTTTGTTTGAATTAAAAAGTGACAAGAAAGTTTCCCAAAATTTAGATGATGATGAAGATTTTGAAGTAGAATGGGTAAGTAAGGATGTAGTTTTAAAAGAAATTAAGGATGAGCTACATGCAAAAAGTTATGAATATGTGATGAATCCTGGGGCAATGACGGGGGATGGAACACATACTAATTCTAGTTTCTTGGATGGCTTAAATAAAGAAGAAGCTATAAATAAAATGATTAGTTGGCTTGAAGAAAAAGGTTGTGGCAAAAAGCAAGTTAATTATAAAATGCGTGATTGGATTTTTTCTAGACAAAGATTTTGGGGAGAACCTATTCCAATGATTTATTGTGAAAAATGTGGTTATGTTCCAATGAAAGAGGAAGATTTACCTTTGTTACTTCCTGATGTTGCTGAATATGAACCAACAGAGGATGGCGAAAGTCCACTTGCTAATATTGAAGAGTGGGTAAATACAACTTGTCCTTGTTGTAATGGTAAGGCTAAAAGAGAAACAGATACAATGCCTAACTGGGCTGGATCTAGTTGGTATTTCTTAAGATTTATGGATGCTCATAATGATAAAGAATTTGCTTCAATGGATGCCATGAGATATTGGAATAGAGTTGATTGGTATAATGGTGGTATGGAGCATACAGCAAGGCACTTATTATATGCAAGATTTTGGGTACAATTTTTATATAATATAGGATTAGTTCCAAATAAGGAAATGATTTGGACAAGAGTAAGTCATGGTATGGTACTTGGTTCAAATAATGAGAAAATGAGTAAGAGTAAGGGAAATGTAATTAATCCTGATGATATCGTAAAAGAATATGGAGCAGACACTTTGAGAGTATATGAAATGTTTATGGGAGACTATCAAATGGATGCTCCATGGAGTACAGATTCATTAAGAGGATGTAAGAGATTTATAGATAAGGTTGTTAGGCTTTATGATAAGGTGAGTGATAAGGCAGGATTTACTAAGTCTTTAGAAGTAATTCAAAATAAAAGTATTAAGAAAGTTACGGAGGATTTACAAACACTTGGTTATAATACAGCTATTTCAACTCTTATGATTTTAGCTAATGCTTATGATGATTTAGAAAGTATTACTAAGGAAGATTATCGTTTACTTTTGATTTTACTTAATCCAATAGCGCCACATATTACTGAGGAAATGAATGAGAAGTTAGGATTTAAACCTATTTGTTTAGAAAGCTTCCCAGTATGTGATGAGAGTAAGATTGTTGAAGAGGAAAAAGAAATTGCTGTTCAAGTAAATGGTAAGGTAAGAGCAACAATAAAAATAAAGGTTGATGAGGATGAAGATTCAATAAAGGCAAAGGCTTTAAATGAAGAAAATGTTATTAAACATATCGATGGAAAAGATATTGTTAAGGTAATTGTTATTAAAGGAAAGATTGTTAATATTGTTGTTAGATAAAATTTGATTTTTCAAATTAATAAAAATGTTAATATTTGGCAATAATTAGAATTTAAGGAATAAAAAACTATTAGTAAGAAAGTGCTAATAGTTTTTTTCAACAGTTTTTGTGGATAAAATTTT
>CANQIM010000006.1 GCA_947624075.1 uncultured Bacilli bacterium
AGTCATAAATATAGTGGCAGTGAATTAGAAAGAAAAATAAATGAAAAACTTTATCAGAAGGGTTTATAGTCTGAAAAATAACTATTTTCATGACTATGTGTGCCTTGACCAAAGAGAAAGGAATGTGTGGTTACTATGAAGAATAAGAATAAAAATAAAAAACTAGAACTTGCTTTTCTTTTTCTAATTTTTTGTTTGACTTTAGCAATGCTTTTATTTATGAGAAGAGAAAGTGACTATTTTTGGCATATAAAGGCAGGAGAATATATGTTTAAAAATGGTATTTTAAAGAAAGATATTTTTTCTTGGTTTGTTAAGGGCAAATATTGGTTTAGTCATGAGTGGCTGTTTGAAATTATTTTGTATAGTATTAAGCTTGTTTTTGGTAAATTTCATATTTTAGTATATGGGTTTGGTTGTTTTTTGACATTACTACTTTTTATATTTTATAGTAATAAGAAAAATTTCTTTAAAAATGTACCTTTTTCATTATTATGGTTAACTTTATTTTTGATAATGATTGTTTTTGCACAGGCTAGGCCTCATTTAATTAGTTTTAACTTTTTAGCTTTAACGATTTATCTATTATTTGACTTGTATAAAAATGAAGATTCTAAGAAAATTTTTTTCTTACCATTAATAGCGATATTATGGGCTAATATACATGGAGGTTCTAGTAATTTATCTTATATATTTTGTTTTATTTTTATGATTTGTGGTTTATTTAAGTTCAACTTTGGTAAAATAGAAGCATCTAGAATAAGCAAGAAGCAATTTCTAAAGTATTTGGTAGTTATGTTTTTGTGTATAGGAGGTATTTTGATTAATATTCATGGAATAAAGATGTTACTTTATCCTTATACAAACATGATGGATACTTTGATGATTGAAAATATTAGTGAGTGGAGAGCTACTAATCTAAATGATTTTGCTCATTTACCATACTTTTTACTTTGCTTTGTGATTCTTTTAGTTTTTTTGATAAGTAAAAAGAAAATTTCTTTTATTGATTTTGTACTTTTTATTTGTGTTTTATTCTTAGGACTCAAAAGTATAAGGTTTTGGGCTTATACATATATAGTTATGTCTTTTGTTGTTTTTAATTATGTTAAAGAAAGAAAACTTGATAAACATTCAGAAATATTAATATTTATAGTTAGCTTTATGTTTTTAACTTTATTTTTAGTTAATTATAAATATATTTATAGAAATATAAATGCTAAAGTATTAGATAAAGAAGTAATAAATATATTAAAAAAAGAAAAGCCTCAAAGGCTATATAATATGTATGATTATGGAGGAGAACTAATTTCTAATAATATAGAAGTTTTTATAGATGGTAGAGCTGATTTATATTCAAGTTATAATTATAAAGATTATTTAAATATTTCAAAACTAGAAAATGACTATGTTAAGCTTATTAATAAATATGATTTTGATTATTTCTTAGTTGATGATGCTTATCCAATTTATACGTATTTAGAGTATTCTAATGATTATGAAAAAATCTATGATAAGAAAATGATAGCTATATTTAGAAAACTGCATCAATAATGGTAGGAAATATTCTACATTTAAAAAGAAAATTTTTAAATATTTATAGAATTGATTAAATGATGATGGTCTTATGATACAATATTGATATAAATTATTATTTACAAGTGAGGTTATTTATATGAAACGTATACTTATGAATAAGAATATAGAAGTATTAATTGTTGAATATAATGAAACTTCAAAGTTTTTTGATTATATATATGAGGTTAAAAGTATTAATTATGCACCATATATTTTAAGGGGTTTTTATATTAAGAATGATATTAATGATACTGTTTTTAGAACTAATTTGAGTGAATGGTTTAAAGGTAGAGGTATTCCTTCATGGCGTGACAAATTAGATTTATTACTACACAGATTAAATATAACAGCTCCTTATGAACTTTTAGATAAAGCTTTTGGATTATCTTTATCTGATCAATATTGGTTGAAACCATGTGATAGTGATATTTTATATGATGATATTAATTTTTTTGATAATGATTTTGATTATGCTGAGTTTATGGAAGCTTCTTTATCAACAAATAGTAGAGCAATAACTAAAGAAACATCTTTGAAGACAACCAATAATACTACAGATGGAATGTTAAAAAAAGCTTGGATTATCGATAAGGGTACTAGATATTTATTAAAGGGTGGATATAAGAGTGAAACTTTACAACCATTTAATGAGGTGTTGGCTAGTGAAATATGTAAAAGATTAGGATTTTATCATGTTGAGTATACTATAGATACATATAAAGATATGGTAGTATCTAAATGTCCCTGTTTATAACTAAAGATACGGAATTAATTACCTGTTATCAAATGAGAAACGATATGCCAAGACATGACAGTATAGAAGACTATGAAGAATATATTAAAAAATTGGAAAGTAATGGAATAGAAAAAGCTCGTGAAAAAGTGGAAGATATGTATATTTTAGATTTTTTAATTATGAATGAAGATAGGCATTTAAATAATTTTGGTATTATAAGGGATGTTAATACTTTAAAATGGTTAGATGTTGCGCCTATATTTGATAATGGACAAAGTTTAAATATTGAATATTATGATGATGAGGAATTACATATTTCTGGAGAGGGAAGATTATTTCATGAAGTAAAGCCTTTTGATGAAATAATAAAAGTAGTTAAAGATTTAAAAAGAATTGATGTAAATAAGTTAGATGGTATAGTAGAATGGTTTGATGATTTACTACATAAATATCAACATCTAACTGGATATTCCGATGCGCGAATTCATAGATTATGTATTTTGTTGAATAGACAGATTAACAAATTAAATAAATTAATTATTCAATAATTTACAATTGGTTAGATTTAAAAGATTAAAATTTGCATATAGTGAAATATAAGGAATATATAAAAAGAAGCCTCTAAAAAGACTTCTTAATAAGAAAGTTAGGGTTATCTAGAAATTAGTAATTAATATATAGATAACTTTTTTTAATTTGTAGAGCTTGCTGATTTCTCGGCAGCTTCAATTAAATTGTCCATATAATCATTATAAGCTTTCTTTAAAGCATCATCATTCCATTTTATTTTATTTTCTTCTCTGATTTTATCTAAAGTTTTATAGTATAAAGTTGCATCATCTGCAAGTTTTTGTTCCTTTAAAGTTTCTTTAATATCTTTTTTTACTTCACTTAATTTTGGTTTGTCTTTTTCACCAGTTTTTAAAATAATATGGTAACCTAATTCTGTTTTAACAGGCTCTTTAGTATATTCATCTTTCTTTAATTCTTTGGTGGCATCAGAAAATTCTTTTAACATGTCATCGTAGCTAAAGTAACCTAAGTCTCCACCGTTACTAGCAGTTTTTTCATCATCTGAATATTTTTTAGCAAGCTTTTTAAAATCTTCACCATCTTTTAATTTAGTAATTACTTCTTTAGCTTCCTTTAATGCTTTTTCTTCGGCTTCTTCTTTTTCTTCATCAGTTGCGTCATCTTTAACATTTAAAGTTATTAAGATATGACTAGCTTTAACATCACCATAAATATTATCATCGTAGTAATCTTTTATTTCTTTATCAGTTAAGTGTTTTTTAACATAGTCTTCAACGGCTTCATTTCTTTTATATTCTAAAGATAAAACTTCTTTTAATTCTTTTTCTGTTTCAACACCAAAGTATTGTCTTAAAAAAGATTTATAAGTGTCTTCATTAGAACCATAGTTAGTTTTTATTTGTTCGATTTGATCGTTGACTTCTTTTTCTTCATCATCATCAGTTTTGTATTTTTTGTCAAAAAGTTTATGATCTATTGTCTCAATTATTTTAGAAATATTATCTTCCTTTATACTTTCATAGTATTCAGTTGCACTTATTTTGCCACCTTTAACTGATACTGCTACATCACTGCCATCCTTTAATTCTGCCTTTTTTCCACATCCAGTAGTTAATGTAATTAATACTAGAAGAGAAACTAATAAAATAAAATTTTTTTTCATGTTTTTTCCTCCTATATACCTAATTATAATAACAAAAATTTAAAATTAGTGCAATAAAATATGATAGATATAATCACACAAATGGTACTTTTGCCATAAAATATTTTGAAAGCAATAAAAAAGGAGGAAAAAACATGAATAACTGTATTTCTAGTTCAGCTATAATCTTAGTATTATTTATTCTTTTAATCATTATTTTAGGTGCTTATATTTAAGGAGGTGTAGACGAATGTCATGTCAAGATAATAATGTTGTAACTACTACTTGTGCTTGCACTGGTACTGGTAGTAGAGGTGGTAATGGATTTTTATTAATCATTATCCTTTATATACTATTAGCTATTATATTAGGTGGAGCATTCGGTTCATATAATTATTAAGAGGGTAGACCTCTTTTTCTTTGGCTATTAATTTAAGTATTTAAAGGAAACTTCATTAGATTCAAGTAGTTCAGAATTATTGTTGTTTAGGCAATCACTTACTATTTTTTCTAAAGTAGCTTCTGTTAGTAAATCATCTTTTAAATTACTAATAGAAATTGTTTTAGTTAAGTCATTAGCATCAGTAATAATAAAAGAATATGATTTAGGTGTAATGTTATTTTCCTTTAGAGAATTAGTAAACTTTAAAATTAAAGAAGTTATTTCAGTGGAGGACCATTTGTTTACTATATATTCTTTTTCAACATTGTAAAGATTTAAATCAGAATAGGTATCTGCTTGTAATATTTTTTCTTGTACTTGTTTAGGAAAATCATTTAACTTTTCTTTTATAGAGACAATGGCTTCTTCTTTAGTTTTTTTCAAAATATCTTTTTCTATTTCATTGGTAATATGACTTATTATAGATGAGCCTTCTAGATAATCTTTTTTGTAAGTATCTTTTAGTTTCTTTTTGGAATAAGTTATATAAAAATAATGATTTTTGTTTTCTTTAGAAGTTAATTTTATTTTGAAGGTATCATTTTTATAAGAAATTTTATTTTTCTTTATAGAAGAATAGATACTAGTATAATTGTCTTGAAGATACTCATCAAATATTTTTTCTACTTTAGGAAGAAAGATGACATTTAGTTTTTCTTTGACAATTATAACTCCAAAGAAAACAAAAATTATAAGAAAGAAAAGAGCCATTTTAAAAGTTAATTTTTGTTGTTCATTCATTTATATCACCTAATGTAATTTTATAGTAATTTGCGAAAAAATGCAATTTTATTGCTTGATAAAGAAAGTGGTGAATAATTTTACATTTAGAAGAATTTAGCTCATTTTTTCATAAAAATTTTTTTAAAAGTAGTTGTTTTGTTTTCTTAAGTATGGTATCATATAGTATGAATTATAGTAAAAAGAATAGTAGGTGGTTAGTGATGCAAATACAGCAAGGAGTAGTAAGATATAAAGATAGGACGGATTTAATTTGTAATTATGGAATTACAGACGATGGGAAACAATATTATTTTTTAGATGATAAACCACTTTCAAATGGAAATATAATTGCTTCAACTGCGCTTGTTGAGGCAGTTGATACTACTGTTAAAGCATCTCATGCAGGTGTTATTACTAAAGATGGGCAAATTGTAATTCCATTAGAAAATAAGATGGTTAAAAATTTAGGTAATAATATTTTACTAGTTGAAAGAGCTACTCCCGTTTCTAAAACAGTATTAGAGAGTATAGGTTTAAAAAATATTCCTGATGCTGCGACTAAATTAGTTACGACACCAGCAGCAATTAAAGATAGATTGATGGTTAAAATGCAAAATGAAGGAAGATTTGTTTTTAATGATCAATTTTCAGAAGCTACTATTTTTGATTATGATGGTAGAAATTTGATTGATAATGAATATTTTAGTTTTATTGGGATGAATTCTAAAAAGATTTATTTTAGTAAAAATACAGTTGATTCAGAAATTGTTGAGTATTCTATTTTCCCAGAAAAAGTGGCAGTAGAGAATAATAATAAAGATCAGATAAATGTTCAAGAGATTGCTAAAAACAATGAAGAGAAGATAGCGGAAACAATTAATGGACAAATGGCTCCACAGCCAGTTGTGAATAATGCTGTTAATGGAGCAGTTGAAGGTAAGCATGTTGCAGGAGGAGTAATGCCACCTATTCCTAGTGTGCCACCTGTACAAAATATGCCAGTTACTAATGTACCAGTACAGCAACCTAGTACAACTTTGCCACCGACAAGTACCGGTGTTGTTCCTGAAGTGCCTTTTTCAAAGACTTTGACTTCACAAAATGCTGGAACTCCAATTATACCAGTAGTTTCCGAAATGCAAGGAGCAGTAGGTGCGCCAGCAACTGTTGGAGAGGTTTCAGTAGTTCCAAGTACTGTTTCTAGTGAAGAAAAGAAGGAAGAAGTAGTAGCGGAAGTTAAAGAAGAAACACCTATTAGTCCTGTTAAGGATGAAGAAGTTAAGGTGGTAGAAGCTGATAATAAGGAAATGTCTTTACAAGAAGAAGTACCAGCACCTACTAGTAATGAAGCTGAAAAAAGTGATGATACTTCAATAGAAGCTGTACCTATTGCGCCAGAAGAAACTAATGAGGAAACCGAGGAGACTTCTTTGGAAAATGCGCCAATAGAAGCTATACCAATTGCTCCTGAAGATGTTGAAGATACAGTTATGGCTAATAAGAAAGAAGAAGATAGTGATACACCATCAGTTGATGAACAAATACCAGTTGTTGATATTGATGATATACCGGCTATTCCTAAGGTTGATATAGAAGAAGATGAGAGTACAGAGAAAAATTTATCAGAAGCAAATGTGGAAGATGAAGAAGTAAAAGCTGATGCAGATGACGATGCTTTTGAAAAATTGAAAAAAGAAGCGAGCCAATTACTAAACGTTTCAAAAATTAAAGAGGAAGCCGATAAAAAGAAAGCTAAAGAAACAGAAGAAATAGAAGAGACTGATGAAGAGGAAAAAGAAGAAGCTTTAGAAAATGAGGAAGAAGATACTATTTCAACTACAGAAATTGAAGATGATATAGTTGAAGATGAAGACTATAATGATAAATTTGATGTTTCATTAGATGATGACTTTGATAGAGATAGTAGGGATGATATGATAGAAGATAGATTTAATGATAGCTTTGAAGATAGAGATGATTTCTCTGATAGAGACTTATTTGGTGATTCATTACTTAATTTAGATAGAATCAGTACAGATTATGATGAGTCTAGATCTTCAACTGATATGAATATTATTGATGATGTAACTAAGTCAATGGCTAATTTAATTAATCTAAATAAGAAACAAAGTAATAAGATAGTTGATTATGAAAAAGCGGTTGCGAGATTACGTCGCTCTGGTAATGAAATATCTAAGAAAAATAGATCTTTAGAAGAAGAGATTAGATTCTTGAATGGAAAAGTTAGAAATTATGAGACAATAGTTTCTAAATTAGAAAATAGAAATCGTGAGTTAGATGATAGAATTCAAGAGCAAAATAAACGTTTGAAAGATCAAGAAGAAGAAATTCAATCTTTAAAACCTAGTGCAAGTAGTAAAGAAGAGTTACTTAAATTGATAGCGGATGCTAACTCATTACTTGATGATGATATAGGATTTAGAAGAACTGCTTAAGACACTAATTAAAAGTGTCTTTTTTTGACGAATTTTTTTTGCGTTTTTTTTGTTAATTAGCTTATTTTGTGTTAAAATAAGAGTGATTTCATAAATGGAGATGTTTTTATGCTAGAAATTAAGAATTTATGTTGCAATGTTAAAGACGAAAAAGAAAATATATTGGAAGATTTTTCTTTAAAAATAAAAAAGGGAGAAATCCATGTTATAATGGGACCTAATGGAACTGGTAAAAGTACTTTAGCTAAAGTAATAATGGGCCATTATAAGTACGAAGTTAGTAAGGGCGATATTTTATTTGATGGAGAAAGTATTCTTAATTTAAGTGTTTCAGATAGAGCTAAAAAGGGTATTTTTCTTTGTATGCAAGATCCTACAGTAATTGAAGGTGTTACTAATAGCGAATTTTTAAGAACAGCTTTAGGAGAAGTTACTGGGGAAAAAGTTAATTTATATACATTTATTAAAGACATGGAAAAGACAATGGAAGAAGTTAATCTTAATAGTAATATGTTACATCGTTCTTTAAATATGGGTTTTAGTGGAGGAGAAAAAAAGAAAAATGAAATCTTACAGCTTAAAATACTAAAACCAAAATTTATAATTTTAGATGAATTAGATTCGGGACTTGATGTAGATAGCTTAAGAATTGTCTGTCAAAACATAAATGATTATTTAGAAGAGTATCCTGATACAGCCGTTTTAATAATTACACATTACCCAAGAATATTAGAATATATAAAACCACAGTATGTCCATATTTTAAAAGACAAAAAAATATTAAAAACAGGAGGAGAAGAGTTAGCTTTTGAAATAGAAAAAGAAGGATATAAAGGGGTTAATATTATGATAGGAAATGAAAATCATGAGTAAAATATTATATGTAATAGATAATAATGAGAATAAAGATTATAATTACAAAATAGTTGAAGATACTATTATTTATCATTTTTCTATTAATAGTAGTTCAAAAGTAAATATTGATTTAGATAAAGAAGGAGTGAGTTTATATTATTACTATAGTGATATAAACTATGAAGATAATTCTTTTGAAATAGTAGTTAATCATAATAAAAGCAATACACATAGTGAAGTAATTAATCATGGAGTTAATGTATTAGAAAAGACACTTAATTTTAAAGTAGATGGTGTAGTTTTAAAGAAAAGTTCTAAATGCATTTGCAATCAAGATAATCAAATTATTAATATGAGTAATGGTAAGAGTACTATTTTTCCTAATTTATTGATAGATAATTATGATGTAGATAGTAATCACTCTGCTTATATTGGTAAATTTAGAGATGAAGATATTTTCTATATGGAAAGTAGAGGTATTTCAAGGGATGCTTGCAATAGACTGCTATTAAATGGTTTCTTGATTAGTAGTGATAGTATTGAATATGAAAAAATAAAAGATTTTCTTTTAGAAATTGAGAATATTTAGGGAGGTGATAATTGTGAATAGAGAAGACTTTTCTATGCTAGATGGTGATATAGTCTATTTTGATAATGGGGCAACTACTTTAAAACCAAGAAAAGTAATAGAAAAGATGGATGAATACTATAAAATGTATACTTCTAATATACATAGAGGAGACTATGATTCAGCAATTAAAACTAATATGGCATATGATGGAGTTAGAAAAATAGTAGCTAATTTTGTTAATTGCCAAGAAGATGAAGTCATTTTTACAAGTGGTACAACAATGTCTATTAATACAGTTGTTTTTGGTTATATGAGGAAGCATCTAAAAAAGGGTGATGAAGTTATTATTTCTAAAGCTGAACATGCTTCTAATGTTCTTCCTTGGTTAAAACTTAGTGAAGAGATAGGGATTGTTGTAAAGTATGCTGAACTTGATAGTGATATGGAACTTACTGTTAAAAATATTGAAAAAGCTATTACCGAAAAGACAAAAGTTATTTCAATTGCGCATGTTACTAATGTAATAGGTGATGTAAGAGATATTGCAACGATTGGAAAAATGTGTAGAGAAAAAGGAATTTTATTTAATGTCGATGGTGCCCAAAGTGTTCCTCACATGAAAGTTGATTTTGAAAAGAGTAATATTGACTTCTTAAGTTTTTCAGGGCACAAGATGTGTGGACCTACTGGAGTAGGAGTATTGGTTGCTAGAAAAGAGTTAATGGAAGAGATGGATCCTTTATGTTATGGAGGAGGAATGAATCAGACTTTTGAAGCTGATGGTAGTTATGAATTAAAAGTTGGTCCAAGTAAATTTGAAGCTGGTACGCCACCAATAGCTGAAGTAATTGGCTTGGGTGAAGCTATTAAATATTTAGAAGAAATTGGTATGGATAAGATACATGAACATGAAGTAGAACTTAAAAAGTTTTTAGTTAGTGAATTAGAAAAAATACCTAATATCATTTTATATAATAAAAAATCTAATAGTGGTATACTTTCTTTCAATATAGATGGTGTCTTTGCACAAGATAGCTCAGTTTATTTAAATAATTACAATATATGTGTTAGAGCTGGAAATCATTGTGCCAAGATTTTAAAAGATGAAATGAAGATTAAAAATACTGTTCGAGTAAGTATGTATCTTTATAATACTAAAGAAGATGTATTAAAATTAGTTGAAGTCTTGAAAAAAAGTGAGGAAATATTTAGAATAGTAATTTAGGTGATAGTATGGATGGTAATTTACGTAGAGAAATTATTTTAGATAATTATCAAAATCCTATGAATAGAGGATTAGTTGATGATGATAGTTATTTAAAAGTAAATACTAATAGTGAAAGTTGTATAGATAATTTAGACTTTATGATGAAAATTGAAGGGGGTAAGGTAAAAGATATTCATTTTGACGGAGAAGCTTGTGCTATAAGTACATCAGCTAGTTCAATACTAATTAGAAGTTTGATTGGTAAAAGTGTTGAAGAAGCAAAAGAGATTTTAATAAATTATCAAAAGATGATTAATGAGGAAGATTACGATAAAGAATTATTAGGGGAATTAAATGTTTATGATGAGCTGCAACCAAATAGAAAGAATTGTGCCTTACTTCCTAGTGTTGCAGTAGAAAAAATGTTTAGGAGTTTGGAAGATGGAAAAAAATGTTAAGACTAAAGATATAAAAATAGGAGTAATTAAAAGATTTACTGATAAAGGAGTAGAACTTTCAAGTGATTATGAATATGTTTTATTGGTAAAAAATGATAATAAATATGTAGATATATTTGATAAGAGTGATGAAGAAAAGTATGCTGTTTTTAAAAGAGTTCCTTATACCAATGCAACAGCACGTGGTGAGGAATATGGAACAAAACTGTTACAAATTAACGATTTTTATTGTGCAGATAGTAATGATTGTCTTGTTCTTTTAAATGTTGATTTTAGAGATGTTTTAGGTAGAGATATAATTTCAAAAGAAGATTTGAGAGACTTTGCCTTAAAGTCAAAATTCTTTGTAAAACAAAGGAAAGAGTATGCTATTGAAAAACTAAAACAATTAAAAGAACCATTATTAATGATCAAGATTATTTTAGGAGATAGTTTGGAAGAAAAAAGAATTAGGAAACAGAAACAGAAATCTAGGTGATATTATGGAAATTATTGGATTGAGTGAAGAAAAAATAGAAAAGATTTCAAAAATAAAAGAAGAAGATGACTGGATTAGAGATTACAGGTTAGAAAGTTTTTTGAAATTTAAGAAACTTGGGATGCCAGAATTTGGTCCTAATATTGCACTTGATTTTAATAATATTATCTATTACAAGGCTAATAAACGAGATAAGAAAATTCAAAATGATTGGAATATGGTTTTAAAGCCAGTGGTTGATGAGCTAGATTCTTTAGGTGTTTTGGAGAGTGAACAACATCTTGGAGGAATGGGTGTTCAATATGAAAGTGAAGTAATATACCATAGTATGCTTAAAGAATTAGAAGAGAAAAAAGTTATTTTTACATCAATAGAAGTGGCAATGAAAAAATATCCTGAGATAGTAAAAAAATATTTTGGAAAAATTGTTGGTAATGGAGAAAATAAGTTTGCGGCGTTAAATGGATGTGTTTTTAGTGGAGGAAGTTTTATCTATGTACCGCCAAATACAACGTTAGAACGTCCACTACAAAGTTATTTTCGTATAAATAGTAAAAATATGGGGCAATTTGAAAGAACTTTGATTGTTGTTGATGATAATAGCAGTTTACATTATATAGAAGGATGTACTGCTCCTACTTATAGTGAGTCTTCTTTGCATGCTGCAGTCGTTGAAATTTATGTAGGTAAAAATAGTAAGTGTCGTTATTCTACTATACAAAATTGGGCTAATAATGTTTATAATTTAGTGACGAAACGCGCTTTAGTTGATGAAAATGGAACTATGGAGTGGATTGATGGAAATATAGGTAGTAAAGTAACAATGAAATATCCTTGTTGTGTCTTAAAAGGAGATAATGCTAGAGGGACTTGTATTACAATAAGTGTTGCTTCATCTTCACAGAATCAAGATAGTGGAGCAAGAATGATTCATTTAGGTAAAAATACGCGTAGTAATATAATTTCTAAAAGTATTGCTCGTAATGGTGGATGTGCTACTTATAGAGGAAAAGTATTAATAAACAGTAGTGCTGATAATAGTAGTAGTAATGTGAAGTGTGATACGCTTATTTTAGATGAGTTATCTAGAAGTGATACTATTCCAGTTAATTCATGCTTTAATTTGAGTAGTAATATAGAGCATGAAGCAACAGTTGCGAAAATAAATGAAGATAATTTATTTTATATGATGAGTAGAGGAATTAGTAAAGAAAGAGCTACTGAACTCATTGTTTTAGGCTTTTTAGATAAGTTTAGAGAAGAATTACCAATGGAATATGCAGTTGAATTAAATCAACTTATAAAAAATAATTTATAAATTTTTGAATTTTTAGGAAAATTTTAAATTCAGAAATAATTGTTTTGGAAAAATGAAATTTCGCTAGGGGAATTTCATTTTTTTGGCTTTATTATAGGGTTCAATTTTTTAAATTGGGCGTTTGCATAGAAAAAAATTTTCTAGTAGTATAGGGCACGAAAGGAGGTGAGATATGTTAAATCAAATAATTTTGGTTGGTAGACTAACAAGAGATATTACTGTTAATAAGTCCGAAAAAGGAGTTACTGTATCAACGATAGGTTTGGCAATACCAAGAAGTTTTAAAAACTCTGAGGGTAATTATGATACAGATTTTATTGACTGTGTAGCTTTTGATAGCGTCGCGAAAAACACGGCCGAGTTTTGTAGTAAAGGAGATATTGTTGGGGTTAAAGGCCGTGTCCAATCAAGAAGAGTAGAAAAGGATGGCAAAGCTGAGACAATTATGGAGATAATTGCCGAAAAAGTAACATTTTTATCTAATAGAAGCAAAGAAGATAAAGATGAACTAGATGAAACGGAAGAAACAGAGGAAACAGAAGAAATGGAAGAAAAAGAAGAAATAGAAGAAGATGAAGAATAGTTTGCAACTGACTTGAGTCAGTTGTATTTTTTTGATATAATTTATAAAGATAGGTGATTAGGATGGATATAGAAATTAGAAAGTATCAAAGTACTGATTATGATACGGTTAGTGAGATATTGAAAGATAATTTTCAAGTAGATAAAGCTAAATGTCATGATGACGATGTTTTAGAATTTGTAGCAGTTAAAGACAAAAAAGTGGTTGGATACTTTATTATGAGAAGATTATTGGATATAATAAAGAATAATAGGTGGTTTTATTTAGAGTATGTTTGTGTCGATAAGAATTATCAAAATCAAGGAATAGGTAAGAAGATGCTTGATTTTGTTATAAGATTTGCTCAAGAAGAAAAGGCTAGTTATATAGAACTTACGTCGGGGTATAAAAGAGAAGTTGCTCATCATTTGTATGAGAAAGTTGGTTTTGAAAAAAGAGAATCAAATATATTTAGGAGAATGTTATGATAGTAGATATTATTAATAAGAAACGTTTAGGGGAAGAGTTGAGTTATAAGGAATTAGATACTATTTTTAATGGCTATCTTAATGGTGAAGTTGCTGATTATCAAATGTCAGCTTTGTTGATGGCAATTTGTATTAATGGAATGAGTGATGAAGAGACTTTTGCGCTAACAAAAATTTTTATTGATAGTGGAGAAATTTTAGATTTTGATGAGTTAGGAGTTTTAGTTGATAAACATTCTACTGGAGGAATTGGTGATAAAGTTACTTTGGTTATTGCTCCTATAGTTGCTGCTTGTGGATGCTCTGTCGTTAAAATGAGTGGCAGAGGTTTAGGTTATACTGGTGGAACGATTGATAAACTAGAGTCTATTGAAGGTTTTAGAACTGATTTAACTGATGAAGAAATTTATGAACAAGTAAAAAAAATAGGTATAGTTATAACGGGACAGACTAAAGATTTAGCGCCAATGGATAAGTTGATATATGCTTTAAGAGATGTTACTGCTACTGTGAGTTCCATCCCTTTAATTGCCTCAAGCATAATGAGTAAGAAAATAGCTGGTGGAGCTGATAAGATTTTGCTAGATGTAAAGGTTGGAAAGGGAGCTCTAATTAGCAATAAGGAAGACGCAGAAAAGTTTTGTGAATTAGCTATTAAGATTGGAAAGATTTACCATAGAGAAGTAAGAACAAAGATAAGTGATATGAATATTCCACTAGGTTATGCTATTGGTAATAGTGTTGAAGTTTTGGAAGCTATTGATATTTTACAAGGAAAAGAACGAGACAATTATTTAGTTGATTTATGTTATGACTTGGCTTCCGAAATGATAAGTATGGGTAAGGGTATTTCTAAAGAGGAAGCACTTGCATTGGTAGATAAATCTATTGAAAAAGGTTATGCTTATCAAAAATTTTTAGAGTTAGTTAAAATGCAGGGTGGTGATTTAGATAAAATTAAAGTTAGCAAGAAGGAAAAATATATAGTTTCTCATAAATCGGGTATAATAAATGGTATAGATGCTTTAGAACTTGGAAAGTTAGCTGTTGCACTTGGTGCTGGTAGAAGTTCTAAAGATGAAAAAATTGATCATACTGTTGGGATTAGATTACACTATTTAGTAGGTGAAGAAGTACAAAAAGGTGCTACTTTAGCTACGGTTTACGTCAATGAAAGGTTGAAAATTCCAAAAAGTAGGCATATTTTTGATATTCAGAAGAAAATCAATTAAAATTTACTTTAAAAAAAAATATTTTATGATATAATGATTTTATAAAGGTATGGTGGTGTTTGATGGAAAAAATTTATATGGAGAATAACAACCATAGAAAGAAAAAAGTTGATGGTGTTACTCTTTTATCATTTTTTGTAGCGATTATTGCGATTATTTCACTTATAGCAGTTGGTTTTAATCAAGTAAGTTTTGCTACGAATTCTGTACAAGGTGATGATTTAGTAGTTGGTGAATTTGATGTAAAAGCTGAAGATGAGCAAAATAACAAATTATTATCAAATAAAAGTTATCCAGTTATGAGACATTTTGCAGAAGTTGCTTGTATCGGTGATGATAATGGATGTCAAGGTGGTAAGAAAACAATTCCAGTTTATTGTCTACAACGAGAGAAAGATACAGTTGGATCAAAGTATAAGCTTGCTACTGAAAATGGAGAAATAAAAGATGTAGGTTTAATTTATTTGATGGCTAATCTTTATCCAAATGTAGAAATGGAACCAAGTTTTGAAATTACTGGTGATAATAGTGATCACAAAGTTGAAACATGGATTTCTCAAGCTTTGATTTGGACTTACATGAAGGAAGCTGGTTTAGATCCTACAAGTCAAATGACTGATGAGTTAAAACAAAATGTTTTTGAATCATCTTACATTAAGTATGGTCCTAACATCAATGATTTAAGTTCTGCTAAAGTTGGCTATGAATCAGAAGATCATATTTTGGTTGATAGTTATAAGATTAAAGGATCTGATTTAACTGCACATCAAGTATATGACAGGGCTATGGAATTGCATGGACAAAGTGATATATATAATTTTCAAATTGTTGCTGAAGGTGAGGAATCAATTAGTGATAATGAAGAATATTATTTCTCAAAAGCACTTACTGTTCAAGGCAATGTTGCAGATAGTTCTATAGCAGAATTTAAAAGTTTTAGTGTTAAGCTTCCAGAAGATGCACCTAAAGGTACTATAATAACTGATGCAGAAGGTAATAAAGTGGAAGATCCAAATTTTTCACCTGGTACTAAGTTTTATATAAGAGTTCCAGTTGATTCTGTTGATGATGTAACAAAAATTAATGTTGATGTATATACTTATTTTGATATATTGGTTGCTAATAGATTTGCAGCAAGTGATGGTGATTATCAGGAATTAACTGCATTACGTAATTTAACTGAGGGCAGGGGAGATGGTTATACTTTTGAACTTACACCAGCACCAGATACAGGTTCATCAATGGCTCAAACTATTTACTTTATTGGTTTAATAGTATTGTTATGTGGAGTAGGTATAGTTTACGCTAATGCCAAAAATACAAAAGTTAAAGAATAATATAAAAAAGAGTCATTTATTATTATTTGGCTCTTTGCTTATATTTAGTGGTTTTCTTACCATATCATGGCACCATCTAGTTAAACTTAGAAATGATGTATTTTCCGATATGAAAATTGCTATGATGGATGTAGAAACAAATGAAGAAATAATTCACAATGTTCCTGTAGTTGAAAATGTAGTAGAGCCACAAACAGAAGAAAAAGAAGAACAATATTATATAGATTATGATAAATATTATGGAGTTTTAGAAATTCCTAGAATAGGATTAAAAAGAGGTTTTTATAATACTGATTCGAGATATAACAATATAGAATATAATGTAACAATGGTTAAAGGTTCGACTATGCCTGATGTTGCTAATGGAAATTTAATATTAATGGCTCATTCAGGTGATGCTTATATTTCTTACTTTGCCTATCTTTATAGATTAAATGTTGGTGATGATGCCTTTGTTACTTATAATAAAGTAAAATATCATTATAGAATAGTTAATATCTATACGGTTCCTAAAAAAGGAATTGTTTCAATAATTAGAAATTATTCTAAAACAACATTAACAATGATTACTTGTACAAAAGATGATGATAGTACACAGACAGTCTATATTGCAGAATTAGTTTAGGAGGTGATACTATGGATTTATCTTTGATAGGGAAAATTGGGGTAATATTTAAATATATTTTTTCCTCATTTTTAGCTATCGAGATGTTCATAATTAGCCTCCTTTTATTTTCTATTTTACTTTTTAATTTAAAAAAAGAAAATAAAATTGTTCAAATTATTTCCGTTGGGATTTATATAGGTTTTATAATAGGCGTAATGGTAAGTTATAGTGATTATACAAGAGTATGTTTAGATTCTTTTATAAAAGCAATTATTAATTATGTTTATTTTCCATCGACTATTGTTTATTTTTTTATAATTGTTTTTGTTACTATAATGATGTTGAGGACTGTTTTTAGTTCTAAGATGACGATGTTAAAAAAAGGAGTTAATTATTTTTTCTTTAGTATATTGTATTTCCTTTTTATGTCATTTATGGCTCTTGCTAGTTATAGTGGTGTTGATTTAATAAATGTAGTTGATTTATATAAGAATGAAGTTATTTTATCAATAGTGCAGGTTAGTAATTTGTTATTACTTGTTTGGTGTTTATTTACGGTTTTTTATCATTTGTATTTATATTTTAAAAAAAAGTTTGATTAATTTTAGAGGTGATGAGCATTGGCAAGTAATGTTAAGTATGTAAATTTGTCTAATGAGTTATCTTTGTTGAAACAAGAAGAACCTAGTGGTAGCGAAATTGCTTTATTAAATGATTGTTTTGCGGAGTTAGATAAGTTAACTAAGTCACATGATGATTTTTTAAGTCCTTATTTAAATTCGACGCTAAATGATGATTATGAGAAAATAAATGAGGAATATAGTTCGTTTGTTGATAAGGTAGTGGAGTTTCAACAAAAATGGGAGGGAGTAGATTCAGATGGTTCTCCTAGTGGTAATGGCGGTGGCTCTAGTGCAATTGGTAGTGGAATAGCTACTATTTCGGCTATTAATGATGATGAAAGTGATGACGGTGCTTCTAAAAAAGGTAAGAAAAAGAAGAAGCAAAAAAATGAAGATCCTGAAGAAAAAAATTCATCAAAGATAAATATTAATGGCGATGATTCTGATGATTTAAGTAATAAAGATAATAATGATGATTCATTGGAAGACAGTGAAGGTTCTTCACAAGATGGTGACGGCCTATCTAGTGATAATTTAATAAATAGTGATAATACTAATAACTCAAGTGATATAGGTAATAGTAGTAACAATGATGCTTCTAAAGATGAATCAGGTGGTTCAGGAGATAATTCGCAGTCAAATTCAGTTAGTACTAGTGGTAATGCTAATAACACCAATAATACTAGTGGCAGTAAAGATAATGATGTCAATAATAGTTATGTCAATGGTAATAGTAGTAATATGGGTGGTTTCACCAGTAATAGTAGTAGTAATGGTAATAACAATATTGGTAAGAATGGTAATTCTAGTTGGAAAAACACTTCATCAGTGATTGAAAGATTAGGTACTAGTAGTAAATCTTCTTCATCCTTTGGAAATTATGGTAATTTAGATAGATTAGATACTGGTTCTGAAGGTACAAGTACTGGTACAAATTTATTAAGTGGAGTTGATGACTCAATAAAAGATTTGGGTACGTCAATTATAGAAAATGGAAAAGCAAGTTTGCTTGATTCAAACCTTTTAAATTTTGGAAAGATTCAAGCAGCAATAGATAAAAATAAGAATGATTCAAAAGTAAATTGGTTGCTGTTAGCACTACTTGCAAGTGGAACAGCTACAGGTGGTTATATTGTTTCCAAAAAAATAAAAGATAAGCAAGTAAATAATGATGATAAAGATAATGGGGGTGTAGAATCATGGACTTAGATGCTATAACTGCTGATACTAGTATTGATGAAATTTTTAATAGTGCCGATGCTCAAGAAATTATTTCAGCAACTTTGGACAATATAAGTGATGCTGTGTCAGCAAGAGTTCAAGTTATAACTAGTTGTATTAAATCTTCAAGCTTTTCGAGTGAAATTGAGGGGCAAGCACCTTTATCTATGAAAGCTAATTCTATTTCTGCAAATTATTCAAACTTTTTATCAGAGCTAACTTCTTATTTTGCAACAATAGATAGTGCATCTGTAGGTAGAGAATATGAAGAATTAGTGACGTTGAGATCCAAGATTGATGAAGCTTTGGTAACATTAGGCGATGAACTAGAAGATTTTCAAAGTAAGATTGATAATTATGATCCCCTTTTGTTAGAAAAAAAATATTATAATGAAGCTGTAAACGGAAAAAATCGCTGTGTTGCTAAAAAAGAAGAATATAATGAGAAGTTACGGGAAATTGATAAGCGAATAAGCAAACTTGATTTTTTAGATGGTTCTTATGTAGGCAGTAATAGTTCTAATGATTCTAACGATTCTAATGATTCAAAGACACCATATTTTAATCAAATTCCTAGCTTTGAAATAGGAGCTGATGGTCGTCCTACAGAAATTCCACCTAACTTTCAAATTGATTCACATCATAGACTTAATACTCCAGGTATCGGTGCTTTTGCAGAGGCACCAGCTGGTCGTACTTATGAGCTCCATTATGATTCAGCTACTAATCTTTTCTATTTAGGATTTTCGGATGATGATTGGAGCGATCTTAGTAAGTTTAATAATACATATACTCCAGAAGAAATTAAAAATTCTTCGATTGATGGTGGTGTATTCCTTTGGTAAAAAAATAAACCAGTTAAGGTTTATTTTTTTTCTTCAATAAATTTTACATAGTATTCTTCATAGGTAATATTTTTCTCATGAATATAT
>CANQIM010000007.1 GCA_947624075.1 uncultured Bacilli bacterium
TATTATTTATAAAATAACCAATATTACCTTGTGTTTTAGGATTATATATTCTAACACCATCATCATAGTTTGTCTTAACTTGAATACCATTACTTCTAAGCGTATCATCAGCAATTACTCTAGTCGTTCCATCACTATTTACTTCCATTATTCTATAAATATATCCATTAACTTCGATGTATTCACCACTTTCCCTTTCATTAAGTAATGAATTAGCTTTTCCTTTATTAGAATCTCCTAAATAGTAAGGATCTTCAACACTACCATCGCCACCCTTAATCAAAGAGCTTCCCTTAATAGTAATAATAGGTCTAACACCAAAATTATACTTCTTATCAATTACCGAAAACTTCTTATCGCTACCAAAGAAGAAATCTTTTACCATATAAGCTTCGTTAGCACTCTTAGATGTAGCAGTCCAACTAAATGTACTAGGTTTCATAAAATTACTCTGATCACTATCTGCTACTTTGTTAATATCAATCATTGAAGGTATATATATTTTTCTATTGTCTGTATATGAACTACATTCTGTTGGAATTGTAGTCTCATCAGCAACTGTCATATTACAGTATTTATTTTTTACAATTAACTTTTTAGATTCGTTATTTAAGTGTTTATAGAAAACCTCATCAAGCCAATCTTCAATTCCTTCATAGTTAACATTAGCTATATCATCGCTAGAAACTATTCTAATGTTTTCTCCATCTATATCAAGTATTCTAAATAACATATTTGAAAAATAAATATAATTATTATCAGGATTACCAGTAAAACTTGTCTTCTCACCTAAAACATTTTCTATAGTAGACTTTAGTCTTTCTACAACTTCTACTTTTCTTTCAACTTGTGTCCTATTATTCAAACTATCTAAAACTGTATAAGTCAATGTATAAATACCAGTTTTACTTGTATCAACTTCACCAGTAACACTAACTTTCTTTTTATCTATTTCGCCATCTTTATTATCAACAACACTTTTTACTCCTGGATCTTTAAACTCACTACCCTTGGTAACAGTAATTGTTTCATCACCATTTAAAGTAAGTGTAGGACCTTTATGATCAACATTTGATGATAAAACACCACACTTTAAATAAGTATAATATTTATATTCATTATTTTCTTTTCTTACTTTTACCCAACTATCTTTTAATGAACATGGTTCTTTAGTATAAGGTACATAGAAGTCTTCTTTTATGTAAGCACCAAAAAACAAATCTTGTAAAGAAATTGTTTTTATTCTCTCACCAGTTGGCAACTCCCCTGGCTTAATTACAAAGTATCTTTCTGCTGCTTCCTTCATAGTTTTTTCATAGCCTTTAAAAGAAACTAAAGGATAAATTACCAAAAACCATACAAACAAGCCAATTATTAAAACTGTTACAGCAATTTTTACATAGCGCTTAACCTTTTTATTCATCTTCATCTTCTAATTCTCCTTTTTCTAAACGACAGACATACTGATTGTTCCTAATAGTATAAACAAGGTTTACTTCTTCACTATCTGCAATTTCTGCTGGTACCCTCAAATATAAATACTTTCCATAATACTTTGCACTAACAGCACTTTCCAAGTCTATTGTCTTAACCTGTCCTTCACTATCCTTATAACTAATTTTACCATAATTAGTTGAAAAGTCAACCATGTTCTTACCATCAATTTCTAAAGAAGAATAGCTTAAAGAAAGTATTTTTTCATTTGTTTTAGCTTTACTTTCAGTATAATTATCTTCACACTTTGATGAATTACATAATCTCACTTTATAAGTAATTGAATCTTCTATCGAAAACTCTTCAAAAATGACTTCTTCCTCTTTATCTTTATAATTGAAAGTAAAGCTTTCTCCTGCAGTAATTGTCTTATGTTTTTTTATTTCTGACAAATCAGTCATATTTAGCTTTATCTTTCGTAAATGATTGTCTCCTTCTAACTCTTGATAGTACAATACAAATCTATTCTTAGAAAGTTTTTTATCAACTCTAAATATAATTATTGTTCTAATGGAAGCATCTCTACTTAATTCTTGAACAGAGTCCATTGTTTTTCCTAAATCAGTAAAATCATTTTCATAAGTTTTAGCTGTAATAGCATAATTATTAACACCATTCATAACATGAAAATTACTTAAGTTTACTTCTCTCTTTTGATAATTATTTTTAATTGTCATATCAATAATAACAAAATTATTCTTTTTAGATATAACATCGCCCTTATAATCTTTATCAGTATAATAACTATTATTTATAGTAATTGTATACCCATTAGCATTGAAGGTTTGTCCTTGACTATAAGTTCTATTAGTAACAAATACAAAGTTATACATATTTTTAAGCATAATTACATAAATAATTACAATAACAGTATTACAAATAAGTCTATGTTCTTGATATAAATAACTTATATTTCTAAAAAGTCTTTTTATTGTCCTTTTAAATGATTCTTTATCAATATCAATACTTATTTCAAATTCTTCTCTATCTTCACTAGCTAATTCTAAAAATTCTTCATCTTGACTAAAGTTGAACTTTCTTAAATCTATTCCAAATATTCTAATAAATAAAATTATAAACACTGGATACTGAAAGAAAGAAAGAATTCCTAATATATCACGTATCATTCTTATGTTAGTCGTTTCTGTACCACCCATATAAGAACTAAAGAAACTGTTAGTCCAAGCAAAAATAAACATTATCAATAAATAAGTAAAAACAGGTAATAAGTATAATTTCCAAGGTTTATTTTTTCTTTTTAAAAGGAGCACAAGTAAAAAACTAGTAATTACAACAACTAGTAATATAAAATAAACGAAAAAATTAATATATCTACTAATTGGTTCATTATAAGAATCATAACTTCCTAATCTCATAAATTCACTAACAAAGCTGTTTACTCTTAAAACTTGATAGTAAATAAAAGCACAAAGAACAAATAAGAATATATGAATCTTTTTAAAATTCTTGATTAAAAAGGCATAGGGTTTTCTAATAACCATACTAACACGCTCCTTAACTTATTCTCCTATTCTAGTATAACCTAATTACTCATTTTTTTAAAGTTTTTTATAAAAAAAGATTGTAATGAAATAATCATTCAATCTTCAATGCCTTAAATATCAAAAATTATATTTATTCTAGAACTATTTTCTTTTGGATTATTAAAATTAACATTTGCAATCACTTCAAAAGCAACAACGCTACCTACAATTAAAATAGCTAACGTAATTAAAATAAAAGTCTTTGTCTCTTTATAAATATCTTTCATAACCATCCTACTTAATTATAGCAAACTCCATTTCTTGAAGCAACTACTTTCTTTTTAAGATAAAAGATATTTCTCCATAATATTCATAGTCTTGATAAATTTCTTTATAATTATCATTTATTTGTATAAATAGATTAAAGCCATCTTTATATTCTATATCTTTATAATTATCCATATTATAATAAATTTTTCCATTATATGAAAAATCTAAGACATTTAAGTAAAAGTAATCATACTCATTTTTTATCAGTTGTAAATCTGTCTCTTTTTCTTTTAAATTACTCTTCCAAGGAATAAATATAGAATTGATCTTTTTCCCATCAAAACCAGCCTTTTTTAAAAAGGTATAATTTCCTTTATCATTTTTAAAACTATCTGTTTCTATAGTGAAACTATTCAAAACATACTGATATCTATGCTTGTTACTTTTAACCTTAATCTTAATTAAAACCTTATCATCTTTTTTGAGTTTCTTATACTCGCGCAAGGCTCCAAAAATATCAGGTTTTATTTTTACTATTTTATCATCACTATTCAAAGTAATATTGTAATTAATTACTGAAACTTCTCCCAAATCATTATAAACTGGAATAGCTTCTTCTATAATTACTCCATCTTTTTTCAAATTAAACATTATCATCATAAAAAAATATATAAGTACTTTCATAATTAACCTCAAAAAAAATAGTTACCTTTATAGTAAACTATTTCTTGAGCAATTTTTGTCGAATTAAGTTACTTAATTTCAATTATTTCAATTTCATAATTTCCATTTGGACTTTCAACAGTAACAACATCGCCAACTTTATGATCAAATAAAGCTTGAGCAATAGGACTTTCATTAGAAATTTTACTTTCAAAAGGATCTGCTTCTTGACTTCCTACAATCTTATACTCATCTTCTTCGTCATCATCAACATATTTGATTGCTACTGTGTTACCAATACCAACTTTATCTTTTGAAACTTCAGCTATAATTGAAACATTTTCTAACATCTTTTCTAATTGTTTAATTCTTGCTTCAATAACAGCTTGTTCATTACGAGCTGCATCATACTCAGCGTTTTCTGACAAATCACCTAATGCTCTTGCTTCTTTAATTGCTTGAATATTTTCAGGACGTTTTACATTAATTAATTCATCTAACTCTGCTTTAAGTTCATCTAATCCTTCTTGTGTTAGATAAACTGTATTTTTATTTCCCATAAATTTTCACCTCTATTAAATTTAAAAATGAGTATCTATCTACTCAACTCGCTACAGTATAGCACATTTTTTTTTAATTTGCAATAATCTTCTTCGAAAAAAGCAAGTTTTTCCTCCAAGAATTAGGCATATTATAGCACATTTTTCTTCTTTTGGCAAATTTTTTCTACTTCTTTCATAAATAATTCATCAGTCATGCCAGCAATAAAGTCAATTACTTTTCTTTTAGCACTTGTATTGTCATTATAACTTTTTACTTGATTATCTAAAAATATTTTAAATATAATACTTTCTTTATTATTATTTAAAACATCCTCTAAATATTCATAAAAGATTTTATTCATACCCTCTCGGTAATATTCCTTTTCTTCAGCAGTTAAACTATATTTATAAATATGTTCATAGTTAAATTTTTTCAATTCAAATAAAGCATTATATACTTTTTTACTTAATTTTATATAAGGTTTTCCCAAACTATTTTCAATTATATCATTAATAATATTATTAACTATATCTTTATTATTATCACCTAAAACGGAACTAATACTTTTAGGCAAATCTTCTCTTTTTATTTTGCCAATCATAATGGCATCTTCTATATCTCTACCAATATAACCAATGACATCACTTATTCTAACAACACAACCTTCTAATGTCATTGGATGTTTACTTTCAACTTTCTTTAAATCTTTATAAGCTAACTTATAGTCAGCTAAAAACTCTTTTTTACTTTTAGGAACAGCTTCATAAACATTATCAAGCATTTCCCCATTATGACACATAATACCATCAAGTACTTGAATGGTTAGATTTAATCCCTTACCATTATTTTCTACTTCCATTAAGTGTCTAACACTTTGAATATTATGAGCAAAATACTCATTCAATTCTTTTAAAGAAATTTCATTTAATAAAGCTTCACCAGCATGTCCTAAAGGAGTATGCCCAATGTCATGACCTAAAGCAATTGCTTCAATTAAGTCTTCATTTAAATTAAGTGCTCTTCCTATTGTTCTAGCAATCTTACTTACAAGTTGGACATGAGTAATTCTCTTACTAATGTGATCATTATTACTTCTTGTAAAAACTTGCGTCTTATCTAAATATCTAGTATAGGAATACGAATGAATTATTCTATCAATGTCATGAAAATAAGGAGGACGATAATCTTCCTCTTCCTTAGCCAAACGAATAGCTTCACTACTCTTAGTAGCATAGTCAGCTAAAAACTCTTCTTTATTTAAAAAATTTCTTTTTACTTCTTCCATGTACTTCAAAGTAATCATCTCCTTGTTAACTCTTATAATATTATAATCTATTTAACTAAGAATTTATACGTCTTATCATCGAATATTTAGCTAATTCTTCAGGAAATTTTAATTTTAAGACTTGTTCTGGATGTCTTGCTACTTCTAATTCATTCATATCTTCATCATAAATCATATAAACTTTATATTTATATACTTCCCCTGTTGGTGTAAATATCTCTACATCATCACCTATTTTAAAATAATTTCTTTCGATAAGTATTAGACAGCCATTTTCTTTATCATAACCTGTAATTAGACCTAAGTAATCTTGATTAGAAATCTCTACTCTACCTGAATAATATTGATCAGTCCAATCAGCTTCTTTTAAAAAATAATGACTTGATGTTTCTCTATTCGCAACTTTATTAAGCCTTTCTTCCAATATACTAAATTCTTCTTTAGTTAAAGTACCATCATAAATACCATCAATTATTCTTCGATAAGAACCAATTACAGTTGCTAGATAATAAAGGGAACGCATTCTACCTTCTATTTTTAAACTTTTAACACCTATATCAATTAAATTTTTTATGTAACGTGCCATATTCAAATCCTTAGTAGCAAGGGTAAAATCTTTCTCTTCACAACAAGCAAAGGCAAAGCGACAAACTTGACTGCATCCACCTCTATTAGCATCCCTATTAGTTACATAATTAGATAAAGCACATCTTCCACTGTAACAAGTACACATGGCTCCATGAATAAATACTTCGATGTCGACACCTGTTTTTTTAATAATTTCGGCTATATCTTTTTCTCCTACTTCTCTAGCTAAAACTACTCTATCGACACCTTCGTCTTTAAAATATTTAACAGTCTCATAATTAGTCGTTGAGTTTTGCGTTGACAAATGCACTTCAACTTGGGGATACTTTTCTTTTATATAGCTAATTATAAAAGCATCACTTACTATAAAAGCATCTATTCCACAAAGAACAACCTCATCAATATAATTAAATACTTCTTCCATATCTTCATTATGAAAAACAATGTTCAAAGTTAAAAAAACTTTTTTCCCCAATTTATGTGCAAAACTACACCCTTCTTTTATTTCATCTAATGTAAAATTAGTAGCATTAGCTCGAAGACTAAACTTTTCTCCCCCAATATAAACACTATCAGCTCCATATAATAAATTAACTTTTAATCTTTCTAAATCACCAGCTGGTGCCAACAACTCTAATTTATCCATTTTTCTTCACCTTATATATCGTTTTATTAAAGAAAAAATTAGTATAGTCCCCCAACTTTTTATACTTTGAAACATAACTATCTAAACTACATTTTTCTAAAATATATTGCTTTGTATCTTTAAGTAATTCATAAAAGTCTTCTTCTTTTTCTAAATCATCTCGCATAATTATGTACTCACAACCAGCATTATATAAATCTTTAATAATTCCCGTTCCATTAGTAATTTTTTCTTTATAAAAACCCGTTCCACTATTTTCTTCTTTAACTATATAATTGTCATTGCTAACTCTTTCTAATATGTTTAGCTCATTCTTTACTTCTTTTCCTAAATCAGTATAATAATTTGTTAATAACTTTCTTTTAGAAAAAGCAACACTTGCACACCCTACAACTTCAACCATACATTTTATAGAACTTTTTTTTATTATTTCAACAACTTCATCTAAAGTAATTTCTTTTCCTAATAAAGCGTATTCTACACCTCTACTAAAATAATAATCACAAGTCTTATAATTATTTACCATATGTGTTTGATTCCAAACTAGAGGAATTTTCAAATTAAGTTCTTTTTTCAATTGTAAAATAGCTAAATCATAAAAAAGAATTCCTTTTACTTTGATATTTTCAAGTCGTAATAAAATATCTTTTAAATAACTAATATCCGCATTAAAAAAGTTTCTATTTAAACTAACAAAAATATCTTTATCTAAATTATTAGAGACTATCTTTTCTATTTCTTCTAAAGTATAGTAATCTTTACCCATTACTGAATAATCTTTTAAAGCTAAAATAGCTCCATCACAATAAGTCATATCAATAGAACTCTTTTTTCTAAACTCTGAAAGTATTTTCATAGATACCACCACACAATCTGCCAAAATTATACCATTTCTAATTTCAAAAGTAAAACTAAAAGAAAAAGGATATTTCTATCCTACAATTACAAAGGCAAAATCTTCATCTTTAAAATATTCATATTCCCAAAGACTAGAATTAATTATAAATGGCTTATAAACAATTAACTTGCCATCATCAACATAATAATTAACATCCTGCATGTAACCCAAAAAGCCTCTTCTTTCAATAAAGCACTCTAAATTACATTTTGTCTCATCAATTTCTTCTTTAAAAACTAAATCATAATAATAATCTTTAAATTGTTCTTCTATTTTTTCCTGAACAAATTCCTCTGTAGCTTTGAAAGCTGAAAGTAAATCTTTATTACTAATTACTTCTATAGTATCTAAATTAATATTAAAACTCTTAAAATAATTTATTGGAGCCTTATTACTTGCAAAACTTATAATTCTTACAACTACTGATAAAATATTATTAGTAACTGCATATTCATAACTAATAATATTATCATCTTTATTTAAATAATTAGCAGTAAAATTATCAATTTCCTCATTTACTGAACTTATATCTAAATTAATATGTGGTATTTGTTTAGTAAAACGACCTGTATTAATCTCTTTATAAGTAAAAACATAATCATAATCTTGATTAATTAATTTTTCATTATAACTAGAATCATCATCTTTTAACATATAAAACATTCCAATACAAATAAATATTATTGTTAAAATACCCATAATTATTGGAATTAAATATTTATTTTTAGAAGTCTTTTTCTTTTTCATAGCTTCTCCTAAACGATTTCTATTTTAAAATCTGCATTTTCAAAATATTTTTCTTCTTTATAGATAGAATAAATATTAAATTCTTTATAAACATATAATTTAGCATTATCTACATAGTAATAAATATTATCAGTATAATCAGTAATTCCTCTCATGTATAAAAAGCATTTAAAATCACACTCTTCATCAAAGATTTTCTTTTCTCTTTCATCTCTAAAAAAGTATTCAAATCTTTCTTTAATTTTACTTCCTACATATTCCAAATTTATTCCATATAAATCAAGAATTTCTTCATCACTCAACATTCTTTTTTCTTCTAAATTAATATTATAAGTTCTAAAAATAACTTTAGGCAAATAATCATCATAACAGTTTATTTGAATCACTACTGATAATATATCACCACTTATTTTATAATCATAAGTAATTACGTTATTATCATTTTGCAAATAACTATTGGCCATATCTTTTATTTCTTCATTTAAATCACCTATTATAGAACTCTTTAAGTTTATATAAGGGACCATTGTAGTAATTTCTTTATAAGTTTTAGTATATCTTGTATAAACAATTAAATTATTAGTCTCTTTAATATCATAATAATCAGTATTTATTCTAGAGCGATTCATATAAAAATAGACATTAAAAACAACTAATAAAAATGTTCCAATAACTATTACAGGTATAGCAATTTTTTTATTTCTTAATATCTTTTTCATATGCCCCTCCTCTTTTTTCTAATTAATAAGCTGGTGTTCCATAACCAAATACATAACCTGTGTGTCTTGGTCTAGTCTTTCGTGAAACACCATCTGATCCTCCACACTGATTTTGGGCTGCTCCTTCACAACTCGTATTTCCTTCTATTGTATAAATATTATTAGCATCAGCTCTTTCAACAATTCCTGTGTGTTGTGAACCACCTGCACCATAAAAAACGATATCTCCTGGTTGTGGAGTATAACCACTTCCCTCAAGATGAAATCTACCTTTATTTTGAAACCAAGCAGCTCCAGCAGAACAGCCAACATAACTAGGAATTATTCCTGCTTGAATAAAACCGGCTTGTCCTGCACACCATGTAACAAAAGCCGCACACCAAGGCTGAGAAGTATCTAGACCACTATAACTTTCATATTTTGCATGTGTACCATTGCTTTCATGATTACCAATTTCTGCAGCAGCAACACTTATTAACCTTTGGGCACCCGTACCTGTAACCGTAGACGAACTGGAACCACCACCTGAGGAACTAGACCCACCACCTAACCCAGAATCAGGGTCACCATATTCTTTTTCATCTCCCTTATCATAACCTGATGCATCACTTACAATTGCATAAGGATCTCTATCAGTAACCTTTATATAAACTAAAGGACTATTAGCCGATATTTCTCTAGATATTTTAGCATTTTCCCAACATGAAGACATTTTAAAATTATTAGGCAAAAGTCCCACAACTACATCCGCTATAACGGGCAAAAAGAAGCAAATAAAAGTCGCAATAACTTTATTTATAAGCTTCTTTGTATCTTTTTTATCATCTGGATTAACAACCATCTTAACAAGTTGAACCGTAATCATTACAATTAGCAAAATTGGTACAACTAGCTGTATTAAATCAAATATTTTTCTTGTTATATCGATTATTGTTATTAATCCGTAGTCATTACAACAATTACCTAAAGTTGAACTACATTCTAATAATTGGACATATTGCATAAATATCCCTCTTTTTTATTATTTTTTTCTTCTGCTAACAGCTAATCCATCACCAACATCTAAAAAAACTGTTTCAAAATTCTTATTAGTTTTTAAAAAGGTAATATAATTTTTTATTTTTTTAATTAAAGCTCGTAAGTTTCTACTAGGAATTTCTTCTTCTTTCTTTTCAACTAAACCATGAAAACTTAAATTGTCGGTAATAATTGTTCCTTCACTATTTAAATTCTTTTCAAACTTTTCAAAAAATCTAATATTTTGCGCTTTAGCGGCATCAATAAATATCAAATCAAATTTATCTTTTAACACTACATCGATAGCGTCATTATAAATTAAGCTTATTCTTTTTTCTAATCCTGCTTTTTTTACATTCTTAACAGCTTCTAAATACCTTTTTTCATCTCGTTCTATAGAAGTAATTTCAACATTTTCATTAGCTAAAGCCATCAAAATAGTAGAATAACCAATCGCTGTTCCTATTTCTAATACTTTAGTAATTTTATTTTTACTTATATATTTAACAAGATAATTTATTCCATCTTCTTGCATTATAGGTACATTTTCTCTATCTGCATATTCCCTCATAGCTTTAATTACACTATAAGAATCTACCATATCCAGTCACCTTTTTCTTTTATTTCAGCAATTACTGCTTCATGTTCTTTATTTGTCTTTGAATAGTATATTTCCCCATTTTTATCTGCTACAAAGAATAGATAATCATTCTTTGTTGGCGTAACGCTAGCTTCTAAACTAGAAGGTGAAAAATTACAAATAGGTCCTAATGGTAATTTCCCAATCATGTTAGCATTTCTAGTATTATATGGATTACTCACCCCAAATTCTTCCGTTGTCAAGTCACTTGTCATAGGTTTTTGTAAAGCATAATAAGTTGTTACGTCACTTCCCATATTCATATTATTAGCTAGTCTATTTTCAAATACTCCTACTATCATTTTTCTATTAGTAGTATTTGTCCCTTCTAATTCAACAATTGAGGCCATTGTCATATAGTAATTAATATTACTTTCTATTTTACTACGATATTCTTCCAAATTTTTTTCCATCTGAGCTAACATCGTATCAATAATTTCTGTAACAGCAACATCTTTATTTTTAAAATAATAAGTCTCTGGTGCTAAGTAACCTTCTAGAGAATAATAAATTCCATCTTGTAAAATAGCATCCGTCAAAAACCAATATTTATTTATTAATTCATTAATATTATTTTTATCATTTATAGTATTAATTACTTCATCATAAGATTTAGAGGTCTTCTCGGCAATTAATTTAGCATAATCCGTAATTCTTTGTCCTTCCTTAAAAGTAATTTTTATTTGCTCTGGATTATATGAATTACCCTTTTCTAGCATCTGAACAATCTCATCAACATTCATTGTCTTTTTCATCTGATAAGTAGTAGCTTTCAAAGAATCAGCTTTTTTCACTTTCAAAAATACTTTAAAAATAAATTCATTTTTGATTAAATCTTTTTCTTTTAAAATATGAGCAATATCAGTACTACTACTTCCACTTGGAATAACAACTTCTATTTCTTTTTTATTATTTTTATCAACTGCCCCCAATTGCATTTTTACATAAATAATTGTTCCTAATATTAAAAATAAAATTAAACAAATTATAATTCCTAATATAGTAAAGCCTTTCTTCACACCTTTTACTGCCATTTATACCTCCAGAAAAATAAAGAGCTATTGCTCATTATCACTATCATCCATTTTATTTTTGATTTCTTCTTGTAAAGTATTAAGTATTGTCTCAATAACTTTCCATTCTTTTTCTGTCTCTATAGGTTCTAATTTACTTTTAGGATTTTCAGGGTCATATACTGATGCATATACTTGAATATTTCCTTCTTCATCCTTTGAATTATCTGTATAAACTATATAATTTTTATTTGTCTCTTCACTTTCAAAAGTAAATAACACATCATATATTATTTCATTTCCATTTTCATCTAACATTGAAAAAGTATTTTTTTTCATAATTGCTTCTCCTTATCTAAAAAAGTTTGTAATATTATAGTTGCGGCAACACTATCGACTACCTTTTTTCTTTTTTTACGGGACATGCCACCATCAATCAAGACGTTATTAGCACTCACTGTAGTTAATCTTTCATCTTGCAAAAAAACAGGAACAGAAACTTTTTCTTCAAGCATTTCCTTAAATTTTAAACTTAATTCTCCCTTAAAGCCCAAAGTATTATTCATATTTTTAGGAAGTCCTAAAACTATTCCTTCTATTTTTTTTTCAGCGACTAATAATGAAACTTCATCGACTAGCCTCTCATATTCTTCATCATGTCTAATAACTTTTAAGCAACTTGCAATAATTCCCTTATCATCACTCATCGCAATACCCAAAGTCTTACTGCCTAAATCTAATCCTAAATATCTCATTTATTATTTTTTTGAAATTCTGTTAAAAGAATTTCTACTATCTTAGCACGATCTACTTCCTGGATTTTTCCTCTAGCATCTTTATAACTTGAAATATATCCTGGATCACCACTAATTAAGTAACCAACAATTTGATTAGTTGGATTATAACCTCTTTCTTCCAAAGCATCATATACTTCTTTCAAAGCTTCTTTTACTACTTTAGTATCTAAATCTAAAACACTAAATAGGCTTGTTTTATCAGGTTGCATTAAAATCACCTCACTATAATAATTTATACTTTAATTTTATCATTTAATGCTCTTAATTACAACATCTTAAATTTAATTGTTATCATCCTTATTCTTCTTATATCTATTCTGGGCTTTTTTCTTAATTAAATATAAATTTATATTATCACTTAAAGACTTTTCTTTCTTTTTGTAAATTTTTTCTACCTGCAAAGCGTTATCTTCATCTAGACCTAATAATTCACTTATTTCAAAATCAGCGATGGCTTGCTGTGTTTTGGGAATATGAAAATCAGCTAAAGTATTGAAAACTTCTTTTAATTTCTCATAGCTAGCTTCCTTTGCACTTGCTAGTAATTGCTGTTTTCTTTCATCCAAGAATAATATTTCATCATTACTAAAGATTCTAAATAACTCTAAAGAAAAGAAATCATGACTATTAACTTTTTCACTTAGTGAATAATACGAATACTCCTGTAATAAATCACAAATTTTAGCTAACACATCGTTACTAGTTATATTATTTAGCATTTGAATTTGTCTTTCATAAAGCTTTATAATTCTTTCTACATCTAATTTTAATAAAACTACTGGATTTAAGAAAAATTCATACTTATCATCAACTATTTCTAAGTCAGGAATTTCTGCGTAATCTTCCCAAGCTTTACCCGATAATTTACAAATATTTCTTTTTTTATACAAAACTTCACTAAAATTTTTAATTGCTTCTTTTTTTAATTTCTTAACATTTTCTAGATTTTTTTCTAAGCCTCTTTCTTGACATAAATTTGTTAAAAAAGTTTCATTATTTTCTAAACTAGAATTAAAATTAGCCAAAATATTCTTATTATTAATAACTAAGTCAACATATTCATCATCAGAAAACTCTCCTTGAAAATCTTTATCTAAAACAAAAAGAAAACCATCTTTTTCAAAGAAATCAAAGCCTTCTTTTAAAAGTTTTTTAGCTACTTCTACATTATCAGTATAATAAGCATAGTATTGAACAAGTAACATTTTACATAAGCTGTTAATCTCTTCTTTAGAATGACTATTATCTAAAGCAAATAATACTGAAATTAGCTCTTCTTTTCCAAAATCTTCTAACAAAATTTTTTCTATTTTCTTATCAGCTACTTCAATCCTTTCGTAGTCATCAAGATTAAGATATTTTTTTATTAAAAGTATTCTATTACAATATACATCTTTCCAATCATCAATCATAAATCCTATCCTATCTCGCTGCCAACACAAAAGCCATATAATAAGCAAATGCTAAAAATAACCCCGTTACAATCCAACCATTTACTTTTTCAAATGTTGAACTTTTATCTTTTACTCCTAAAGCTACTGTAATTAAAGCTCCTCCAATTAATCCACCAATATGAGCAAAATTATCAACACCACTCATCATAAAGCCTAAAATCAAGTTAAAAATAATTAGCGGAATAATTTGTGACTTTATAACATTACCTAAAAATACACGATAGTGATAACCAAAATAAACAATTGATCCCATAAGTCCAAATATAGCACCACTAGCACCAATAGATGCATAACTACCACCAAAAGTCATTGAGAACAAAGCTCCAGCTACCCCTGAAAATAAGTAAATTATAATATATTTGGCTTTTCCCATTAGACTTTCAAGTTGACAACCAATGACATATAAAGCATAACAGTTGAAAAGTAAATGTAAAATACTACCATGTAAAAACATCCCTGTAAACAACCTATAAATTTGTCCAGCCCTAATACTTGGTCCATGAACACAAAACATTGAAATTAAATTATTATACTGTCCAAATAAAAGAGGAACAAAAAAACAAATAACGTTAATAGCAATCAGTAAATAAGTAATAAAAGGATATTTTCCCTTAAAAACTTGCTCCATCTTACTAGCATCTTCTCTATTATGTTGATTAATATCTTTCGTAATTTTCATAAATAAATCAACACCCTTTTCACTAAAACTTATCTTTTTCTTTAAATCAGGAAAATTCTTACTTACTAGAGGATCTTTTTTCAAATCACTTTCATTTTTAGTATTAACACACAATAAATTAGGATTAACATTTATCTCTTCACTAACATTTTCTCCCATATTTAAAAAGAAACTAAAAACATTTATATTAAAAGTTAATGTCTTTTTCTTAATTTTCTTTACAATTCTTTTTGTTTTAAACATATCAAAATCAAATTGTTCATTATTATGTATATAGCCTGAAACTATTCTTATTACTTTTACATCTTCATCTAAATTTTCTAACCAAATTTCATTTTCAACGCCTTGTAAAATAATAGGATTGTAATTTTTTTCAGTTATAAAATAATGTAGCAATTTCATTACAATAATATTCTTATCATCAAGTATAATTTCGCTTTCCATTTTCTGCCTCCTAAAAAACGCTATCTATATTATAACTTATCTACGTTGATTTTGAAAGCTAATTTAAATATCTTTCTTCATAATCTTTAGCAATACTTAAAACTTTATTGAATTCTTCTTCTAATTCTTTAAAATTTTTATTTACAAAATTAGAATCATTCGCTTTAGAACTTAATTCATGTTGATAACTAATATCTGCTAATTTCATAAAACCTAAATATTTACAATCACTTTTCAAAGAATGAACTAAGACGGCATATTCACTCATATTACCTTCTAATTTATATTTTTCTATATTCATCCATTTTTCATCAACTTCGGCTAAAAAGTCTTTCAATGTATCATTATACATCTCTAAGTCACCTAAAAGTTCTAAAGAACTATCAATAGCGACTCCCTTTTTCTTTAAATACTCTTTAGCATCTATTGAAGGTGGTTCAATAATTTCTTGATTATCACTATCATTTATATTATTATCTTTAACTTGACTAATTTTTTCTAAAATTTTAGTTAAATTATCTTTTTGAATTGGCTTCATCAAATAAGCAAAAAATCCTTCATCAATGTATTTTTGTTCTTCTCCTGGCCTTTCATTTGCTAAAAGAGCAACAACTGGTATAGAGAAATTTTTTATTTTCTTTAACTCATAAAAAGTATCTAAACCACTTATATTAGGCATTTTTATATCAAGTAAAATAACATCACATTTATAATTATCTTTCATTTTTTCAATTAAATCATAACCATTATCTAAATAGATGACATCTTTAATTAGAAATCTTTCAAGCAGTTTCTTAATTATTTTTAAGTTATCAGCGTTATCATCAACTACAATTACTTTTAAGTCTTCATAATTAACATCAACGAAATTATCACTCATTACCATACTGGTAGTACCCTTACTAATTATTTTTTGATTAACAACAACACTAAATTTTGATCCTTCTTTATAAATAGTATGAACAATAATTCTTCCATTTAAAGATTCAACTAATTGCTTTGTTGCAGCTAGACTAGTATTATTTTCAAATATCTTATTAACATCATCTTCTTTTATACCACAGCCACTATCTTCTATAGCTATAATTAATCGACAATTATCAGCCGTATTAACACAATTTATTTCTAAATGAACATAACCTGTATCTGTAAATTTACAGGCATTATCAATTAAATTTGCAATTATTTTACGCAAACTTTCTTTATCTCCAAAAACCTCTTTTGGTAAATCAGGTGTAATATTATAAGAAAATTCTAAGCCTTTTTCTTTAATTTTAACTTCAAATTGACCAATAATTTCTGTAAAAAAATTTTCTAAATCATAATTTTCATTACTTTTTTCTGCTACTATTTTTTCAGTGTTTTTCTTACCATTAACTACCTCTAATGCTTCATTAGAATAATCTATAACTTTCAAAGCTTTATCTTTTGCAGTATTCAAGTTATCAACTATAGAAATATCCTTACCTAGCTGTAATATATTTTCTAGTGGCTTTTTAACTTTTTCTATTGAAATATCTTTTTCTTCCCTTAAAGTATCCTTCTCTAAAGTAAAAAACATAGCTAGCAAAGTAAAAGCAATTATGTAAGATTCTGAGACAACTTTTAATTGTAAATAATTGAAGAAAAGTAAACATCCAAATAACAATATTAAAACCAAAAGAGGAAGCCCTTTATTATACTTTTTTTGACTGATAAAATGCCAAATAGTAAAAATAATAATACTAAGAAAATAAAATATTTCTCCTATCCTCGTAAAGAAAGATACCATATCACTTATTTTTAAATGATACTTAATATTAACTGGTATTAAAAGTATTAAAGTTGAAATAATTACTAAAAAGCTTAAAAATAAATAGAAAAGGCTCTTTTTAGTTTTATCTGTCATTTTACTAATTGTGAAACTATACCAAGTAAATAAAAATAATATAATTAGAAAGAAAACTCCATTAAATTTTTGACTAATACTACTTAGTGCTGTAGTAATATTTGTTTTTATAAGGCAACTAAAAAGGCTATTCAAAGAAAATAGTAAGCTAAAAATAATTAAATATTTATAAATTGTTACTTCTTCATTTCTAGCCTGCTTTTTAAATATAAAAATAGCTATTACAATTATATTTATAACTAAAGCTATAAATTCTAGCCATGCCCCATTCATAAGATACACCTCTTACTCTAAAGATACCATTTTAATACTTTTTTTTCAAGAAAAAAATAGACTTTTAAAAGCCTATTTAATTTCGATTGTCTTCTTATTATCATTAGCTTCTTTCTTAGGAACAATTACTTTTAAAACTCCATCTTTAAAAGATGCTTCAATTCTATCAGTATCAAAATCTCCAAGATAGAAACTTCTTTCATATTCACCAAAGCTTCTTTCACGGCGAAGATAATTTTTATTTTCGCCACCTTCTTCTAGAACTTCTTTTTTACTAGCTTTAATAGTAACGTATCCATCAGTAGTTTCAAGTTTGATATCTTCCTTTGAAAAACCAGGCATATCCATTTCAATGTGATAATTACCACTTTTTTCATAAATATCACATTTCATTGCACTGTTTTTCACAGGCATATCATCAAACATATCATCAAGATAAAAACTTCTTGGCATTAAATTCATAAAATTCATCTTCCTTTCAATTACACTTATAATATACACCTATTTTTAGCACTTGTCAAGTTAAAGTGCTAATTTTTTTACAAAAAGAAATGTGTCTTTAAAATCGACACAAAATCTTTTATTATGTACCATGATAAGTATAATATGTTCCACCTGAATGACAATATGGAGAACCATAAGCATTACAATAATTTGCATTCCACAAATATTTATCACATTTACAATCATTTGTTTCATGTACTCCACAACTCTGATACTTATATCCACTATATGTACCATTTAGAGTAGCACAATTGCCAGGAGCATTAGAATTATTATACATTATAACTTTTTGATCATATTCATACCTACCTTTACTAGTACAATCTGCATAATAATAGCCTTCTTTACAATGTGAGTCCTTTCTAACAGTAACCGCTTTGCAGGGTACCTCACGTCCTACATTATCGACCGCTTTATAAGTCTTCCAAGTATCATCGTCTTTATTATAAGCAACTGAAGATGTAATACTAGATGCTCCTTTAAAACAACTCTGTATCCCTGATCCGTCATCAGCACATGATGCTGTTATACTTACTCCACCAGTTGAATCTTGATTTCCTATTGTAATAGTACATGTTGGTGCGTGTTTATCGACATATGCATTGATTTGCTTTCCAGTACATTTTGTTGAATTACCTGCATTATCTTTTATAGTATAATCACTATACGTATGAGTTGTTTTATTAGTATCTATTGTATGAGTCTTATATACTTCCTCCTTTGCACCAAGCGTACCATCAGGTTTTTCACAACCACTATCAGCATCACTACAACCTTTCCATACATCTCTATTTTCAGTTGTCCAATCACTAAATCCCTCATGATATTTACATGTTGGTGCTGTCTTATCAACGTAGGCTTTTATTACAGGACCAGGACAATATACAGAATTACCTGCATTATCATATATTGTATAAGCACTATAATCATG